>NZ_PSUU01000047.1:0-24972 GCF_002932015.1 Rathayibacter sp. AY1H3 | reverse complement strand
CCGTGATCCTGGGATCCGCGCTGGACGTCGCGGCACTCGCCGCCTTCCTCTCGCCGGGCGTCGACGCCTCCCTCCGCGCCGTTCTGGGCGGGATCACGATGCTCGCCTCGATGGCTTTGCCGTGCGCGCTGCTCGCCGTCGGCTCCTGGCGGGGCATGCCGTGGGCCGCGGTCCTCGCGCTGCTCCCGGTCCTCGCCCTCGGCGCGGCGGCGACGGGCGCGTCCGGGCGCGCTCCCTTCGTCCTGATCTCGGTCGTCGTCTGCTGGGCGCTGCTCCTGACCGCCGCGCGGTGGCTCGCGGGCTGCGTCGCGCGTGCGCACGTCGGCACCGCCCGCCTCCGGACCGCCCACGACGCCGAGCGCCGCTCGAGCGAGAGCGAGTCCCGGCACCGCGCCGACGCGCGGCTGATGCACGACACGATCCTGGCGACGCTGACGCTGGTGGCGCACCGGGGGGAGGGCGTACCCGCTCCCGTGCTGCGCGACCGGGCCGCCGCCGACCTGGCCCTCCTGCGCGGTCTGGAGACGGTGGAGGAGCCGGACCCGGACGGGGCGGCCGGGGTGCCGGAGGCGCTCCTCGCGCTCGGTCGGCGGTCGGCGGCGGTGGGCGTGGAGGTGCGCTGGCACGGCGGTGCGCAGCCGCGGATCCGACCGGAGGTGCTCGACGCCGTGGTGCGCGCGACCGGGGAGTGCCTCGAGAACGTGCGGCGCCACTCCGGAGCGGCCCTGGCCCACGTGAGCGTGGCGGAGGAGGCGGGCTCGCTCCGCGTCGTCGTCTCGGACGAGGGGCGCGGTTTCGACCCAGCCGCGGTGGCGGCCGGACGCCTCGGCCTCGCGGAGTCGGTCGTCGGCCGGATCGAGACGGTGGGCGGCGAGGTCCGGGTCTTCTCGGCGCCCGGGTCCGGCGCGACCGTGCTGCTGAGCGTGCCGCTGTGAGCGGGTCGCGGCAGGAGGAGGGGACGCTCCTGGAGCTGGTCCGGGCGGCGGACAGGAGCCCGGGCGCGCTGTGGAGCATCCGCGAGCGCCTCACCCGGCCGAACCGCCTGAGCGGGAGCTACCTCGGGCTGGGCTTCCTCACGATGGCGGTGCTGCTCGACATCCGCGGAGTGATCTCGTACCTCTGGTCCCTCGACGCGCGGTCCGCGACCTGGCTGAGCGGACTCTCCTGGCTGCTGGTCGTCGTCGCGAGCGCGGTGGGGGTCTCGATCGCCCTCCGCCGCCACGGCGAGCTGCCGCGCCGGGTCTTCGCGGGCGTCCTCGCTGTGGACGTGGCCGCGCTGCTGCTCGAGTTCGCCGACCACGCCCTGCCGACACCGGCTCCGATGTACTACCCGTCGGTCTGCGTGGGAGTGGGCGCGGGCGTGATCGCGCTGATCACCTTCCAGCCGCTCTCGCGCTCGTTCCTCGCTCTGGTGGTCCTGGTCGGGCTCACGGCGCTCGGCCTCGTCGGCCAGGCGCTCCTCGGCGACGGAGGCGCCGCCCTCGCGGTGAGCAACGTCCTCCTCGCCGTCGCGCCCGCGGCCGTGTGCGTCGTCGTGCTCACCTCGCTCGACCAGTACGTGCGGCGCACGCTCGACCGCAGCCTGGCCGACGGCACCGTCCACGCCGCGGACGACGAGTTCTCGCAGGTGGACGCCCGCATCGAGGAGCTCCTCGAACGGGTCCGGACGCCGGTGCCGCTGGACGAGGAGCTGGGCGAGCGGGCGCGGGTGCTCGGAGACGAGCTCCGCGAGGCGCTCGCCCGCAGCCACGACCGCACCTGGCTGAGGATCGCGGTGGAGGAGTCGGCGCTGCTGTCCTCCGCTGTCGCGATCGACGATCCGAGCGGGGCTGCGGCGCTGCTGGCCCCGCTCGACCGCTCGCGGCTGCTCTCGGTGCTCTGGCTGCTCACCGCCCCCGCGGGGAGGACTCCGCTCGCCGTCCGCCTGGAGCCGGGCCAGAGCGGCGGGGTGGAGCTCGCCCTGGTCGCCGCGGGCATCCGCGCCCGCGACCTCGACCGCTCGGTCTGGGGCATCCTCAGCGAGCTCGGCGAGCACCGCACGACGACCGACCACGGCGCGACGAGGATCCTCGTCGCCCACCGGCCCCGCAGGAGGACGACGACATGAGCGACGAGCCCGCGATCACGCTGGCCATCCTCGACGACCACCCGATCCTGCTGGCGGCGCTGGCGGAGTGGATCCGCCGCTCGGGCACGGACATCCGCGTGGCGGCGACGGCCGGCACCTGGACGGACCTGCTCGCGCACCCGGCCTTCCCGACCGACGTGGTGCTGCTCGACATCGACCTCGGCGACGAGCTCGACCTCGCCATGAAGATCCGGATCATCGCGGCCGCCGGCGCCGCCACGATCATCATCAGCACGCACTCCGAGCCGGGGACGATCAGCCGGGCGCTCGAGGCCGGAGCGCACGGCTACGTGGTCAAGAGCGAGCGGACCGAGACGATCCTCGCGGCGATCCGGGCGGCGGCGCGCGACGAGCGCTTCCTGACGGCGCAGACGCGGGAGCTGCTCGGGGCCGACCGCCCGGGCACCCTGACGCACCGCGAGCGGGAGATCGTCCGCCTCTTCGTCGACGGGATGCCGCTGAAGCAGGTCGCCACGCTCCTCGGCATCACCCAGGACGCCGCGCGGAGCTCGCTGCGCAGCGCCCGGGGCAAGTACCGGGCGGAGGGGCTGGCCGTCGGCACGAAGATCTCGCTCCGCCGGCAGGCGCTGCGCGACGGGATCGTCGAGCGCTAGGCGCGCGCTCGACGATCCCGGGGGCCTAGACCGTCTCGGCGCGCTTCTGCCGCGCGGGCTCGGCGGGGTCGGAGGGTCCGTTCCAGATCGAGACGATGCCCCAGACGACGGCCGCGATCGGCACGGCCAGCACGGCGCCGACGATGCCGGCGAGGACGGTGCCCACGGTCAGGGCGATCAGGACGATCAGCGGGTGCAGCTTCAGCGAGCGCGCCATCACGACCGGCTGGAGGAAGTTGCCCTCGAGCTGGTTGACCCCGATGACGACCAGGATCACGATCAGCGCGGCGACCGGGCCGTTGGCGACCAGGGCGACGAGAGCGGCGAGGATGCCGGCGGCCGTGGCTCCGACGATCGGGATGAACGCGGTGAGGAAGACGATGACGGCCAGCGGGATCGCCAGCGGCACCTGGATGATCGCCAGCGCGACGCCGATGCCGATCGCGTCGACCGCCGCGACGGTCGCCGTTCCGCGGACGTAGCCGCCCAGCACGTCGACCGTCTTGTGCCCGACGCGCTTGGCGCGCTCGTAGCCCGAGCCGGTGAAGGGGCGCAGGAGGAACTCCCAGATCTTCGGGCCGTCCTTCATGAAGAAGAAGAGCACCACGATCATCAGCACGAGGCCGGTGATGAAGTTCGCCGCTGCGGAGACGCCCGCGAGCGCGCCGTTGCCGAACGAGCTGGAGGTGAGGAAGTCGACGACCGACTGGCGGGCGGACTCGATCTGCTCGTCGGTGATCTGGAACGGCAGGTGCTGCACGTAGTCCTGCAGCGAGGTGATGCCGTCGGAGGCGCTGCTGACCAGCTCGTCCCACTGGTTGCGGACCGCGACCGTGATCAGCCAGCCGACCGCGCCGAGGATCGCGAGCAGCCCGATCAGCGCCAGCCAGGTCGCGAGGATCGACGGCACGCCCTTGCGCCGCATCCACGCCAGGACCGGGTGGATCGCCGCGGCGAGGATGAGCGCGATCATCACGGGGATGAGCACCAGCGTGAGCTGCGTCATCGCGAAGACGAGCACCGAGGCCAGCAGGAGGACGATGACCACCTGGAGGCAGCGGGTGGCGAACCGGCCGAGGCCGTCGCTCCAGACCCGCCGCTGCGGATCGGGTGCGCTCGGCTGCGGCGCTGCGGCGCTGGTCGAGGAGTCGTTGCGGTCGAAGAAGCCCATGGAGGGACGGTATCGGCTCGGGCCGACCTGCCGTCCCTCCTTGACACCCCGGCCGCGCCGCGGCGATCCGGGGGTCAGAGACCGGCGGGCTTCTCCGGCGTGCGCAGCCAGGTGTCGAAGAAGTCCGCCAGGTCGGAGCCGGAGACGTTCTCGGCCAGGGCCTGGAAGTCGGCGGTCGTCGCGTTCGAGTAGCGGTTCTCGGAGGCCCAGCGCTTCAGCAGCACGCCGAACGTGTCCGCGCCGATCCGGTCGCGGAGGGCGACGAGGGTCAGGCCGCCGCGGGCGTAGACGGGCGCGTCGAAGAGGCCCGCGGCTCCGGGGTCGGCGACGGCGGTCGACCAGAACGGGTCGTCGGCGGGAGCGGCGGCGACCCGGGCGGCGGACTCGGTGACGCTCGCGCCGCCGGTGTGCTCCTCCCAGAGCCACTCGGCGTAGGTCGCGAAGCCCTCGTTCAGCCAGATGTCGGACCAGGTCTCCGGCGTGACGCTGTCGCCGTACCACTGGTGCGCGGTCTCGTGCGCGACGGTCGACTCGTCCGCGCCGCCGGAGTAGAACGAGCGGCCCTGGGTCTCGAGGGCGTAGCCGATCCGCTCGTCGTCGACCACGGCTCCGGCCGAGCGGAACGGGTACGGGCCGAAGACGGAGGAGAAGTAGTCGATGATCGCGCCCTGCTTCGCGAGGGCCGCCTCGGTGCGGGCGCGGGAGTCGCCGGTGATGTCCCGGTCGATCGCGTCGATGGTCGTCACGCCGCCCTGGGTGGAGCGGACCAGGTCGTAGTCGCCGATGTTCACCATGGCGAGGTAGCTCGCCATCGGGCTGGTCTCGACCCAGCGGGAGGTCGTCCACCCCTTCGACGTGGTGGGGGAGCCGACCGGCAGGCCGTTCGCGACGACCGTCCGGCCCTCCGGGACCGTGATGCTGAAGGTGTAGCGCGCCTTGTCGGCGGGCGAGTCGTTGACGGGGTACCAGGTCGAGGCGCCGTCCGGCTCGCTGGCGACCAGGGCGCCGTCGTCCGTCGACCACCAGCCGAAGGGGGCCCCGGTGCCGTCGACGGGGTTCCCGGTGGTCCCGGCGTAGTCGATGCTCACCAGCGCGGGCAGGCCCTTCCGGAGGGTCCGGGCGGGCGTGACGGTCAGCTCGTCCCCCGACTGCGAGAACCGGGCGCCCCCGGCGTTGACGGTGACCTTCGAGACGGTGAGGCCGGTCAGGTCGAAGGAGAGCGAGCGCAGGTCCTTCTGGGGCGCGAGGGTGACCACGGCCCTGCCGCCGAGGGCCCGGGTCGCCGGATCGTACTTCAGGACGAGGCTGTAGGTGAGGGCGTCGAAGCCGCTGCTGCCGAGGCCGGGGAAGTACGGATCGCCGGCGCTGGTGCCCCCGTCGACGGCGCCCGCGCGGGCGGCGGGGGAGGCGATGGCGGCGGGTGCGAGGAGGAGGGAGGAGGCCACGAGCGCGCTGAGCGCGGCTGACGCACGGAATGTCATGTCCGCACGCTAGCGGGCGGGCGTTTCGTGCGCGTGTCGGCACCGTGCCGAGGAGAAGCCTCGTCGATCGACGGACGGGCGATGACGCTCCTGCCGGGGCGAGTCAGCTGCGGAATCCGTCGCGGCCACGGAGCATCGCACGGTGGAACTACCCATTCGAGCCGCCGGAGCCCCGCGGATCGTTGCGGCGGCGACGGATTCCGCACTACAGTCGCCGTGTTCATGCAGGTGCATGGGGTGCGGTACCCGAAGCCGCACTGCACCGCCCTGCTCGGAGCAGACGCCTCCGCCGGGAGGGATGACGATCCTCTCTCCCGGCGGGAGGCGGACCGGGCGGATCCGCCCGGCCGCCGCCGGCGCTACGCCGGGACGCGCACCGTCAGCCCGCCGGGCTCGATCCAGGTGCGGAACGCCGAGGTCGAGCCGAACGGATCGCCGTCGAGCTCGATCTCCTGCGCGTGCTCGAGGCGGACCGTGAGGTCGCGGCCCTTCACGTACCGCAGGGCCGACACCTCCTTGGTCAGCCCCATCAGCTTCTTGCCGACGACGCCGCTGCGGCGGAGCACGCCGTTCTCCCACACCACCTTGAAGATGATCTGCACCCAGCCGAAGAAGCCCTCGGGGCGCAGCAGGACGATGTCGAACTCGCCGTCGTCGACGGCCGCGTCCGGCAGCAGGAGGATGTTCGCCGGCAGGGCGCCGCAGTTGCCCACGATGATCGTGTGCGCGCGCACCTTGCGGGTCTTCGAGCCGTCGAGGCGGTAGCGGAACTCGAGCTGGTTCTTGTCGAGCAGGGCCTTCCGCAGCGCGTCCACGTAGGCGAGCCAGCCGGCCCGCTTCTTGAGGTCGTCGTCGGTGTTGGCGAGCATCTTCGCGTCGATCCCGAGGCCCGCCATCACGACGTAGGCGTGGCGGTCGCGGCCCGTGGAGGTCTCGATGTCGATCATCCCGACGTCGATCGCCCGGTCCTGTCCGGAGAACGCGACGGTCAGGGAGTTGTCGATGTCGTCGAGCGTGAGGTTCAGGTTGCGGGCGAGCAGGTTGCCGGTGCCGGAGGGCAGCAGCGCGAGCGAGGCGTCGGAGCCGCGGAGGGCCTCCGCCACGACGCGGACCGTCCCGTCGCCGCCGGCCGCGATCACGACGTCGGCGCCCGCGGCGAGGGCCTCCTTCGTCTGACCGGCTCCGGGGTCCTCGACGGAGGTCTCGTACCAGAGCGTCTCCTCCCAGCCGGCGGCCTCCTCGGCGCGCTTCACAGCGGCCTTCACCGACTCCAGGTCGACCTTGACGGGGTTGTAGACGAGGGCGGCACGGCGGCGCTCAGGCATCGTCGCGGCTCTCGTCGAGCTCGTCGCCGTTCTCGTCGACACGGCCCGGACGCACGGCGGCGTCCTCGCGGATGTCGATGCGGGTGTCGCCGGCCTCGGTGGTGGAGACCTCGATGCGCGGGGCCGCGTCGGCCTCCGTCGCCTTCGGGGCGCTGGTCAGCTGGTCGTGGCGGTCGTCCGCGCTCTGGTCGGTCATGCCTGGACGGTAGCAGCGGGCGATCCGCGCCCGCGCGGGCTTGCGTCAGCGGCTGCGTGCCGCCTGAAGACCCCAGAGCACGAGCGGGATCTGGAGCGGGAGGCGCAGCAGCGTGATCACCCGGGTCCGAGGCCGACGGGCGTCCCGCGCCATCTGCACGTTGCCGGGGAGGACGGCGGCCATCAGGGCGGCGGAGGCGAGACCGCCGGCCGCGCGGGTCCGCGGGTGCAGCGTCGCGGCCGCGCAGACCAGCTCCGCCGCTCCCGAGACGAGGACCCATCCGCGCGCCGAGCCGGGCATCCCTCGCGGGACGACCGCGTCGAAGGTCCGCGGGTGCACCAGGTGCACGACTCCCGAGACCGCCATCGCCGACACGAGCACGAGCGGGCCCGCGCCCAGGCGGCTCATCGGCCCTCCGCCCCGCGCTCGAGCGGAGCGACGTGGTCGAGGATCCGGCGCCACTCGCGCACCAGCGCCAGCCGGCCGGCCCCGTCGACCGTCACGGTGCGCGCCCGCGCGAGGCGGCCGCGGTACCAGCGGCCGTCCTCGGCGCTCGCCACCGGGTCCGCGTCGCCGTGGACCAGGAGCGTCTCGGCGGTCACCCGGTCGAGGTCGTCGGCCCAGGAGCCGTCGCGGAGCGCCGCGAGGTCGGTCGCGGCGCCGCTCGGGCCCTGCCGCCAGCCCTCGGAGAGCATCCGCTCCAGCCGGTTGCGCAGTCCGCCGTGGGTGGCGAGCACCGGGTCGTCGGAGTCGATCCCGAGCGCGTCCAGGCCCGGCTGCGTCTGCGGGAGGGCGGCGGCGATCGCGTCGGCGTCCTCCCCGCGGAGGGTCTCGCGCCGCTCCCACGCGCTGGTGGGGTGCACGATCACGCCGGCCTGAGGGGGCGCGGGGGTGCCGACCAGCGCGAGGCGGTCCACGAGGTCGGGGTGCCGGGCCGCGAGCGAGAGCGCGAACGCGCCGCCGGAGCCCCAGCCGACCACGCCGACGCTGCCGAAGCGGGCGCCCTCGACCATGCGGGCGGTGCGCTCGGAGCGGCGCAGGTACTCGGCGAGGTCGTCCGCGCGGTCCTCGACGCGGCCGTGAGCGGCGTCGACCGGGTCCGAGGCGCCGTAGCCGGGGCGGTCGAGGATCAGCAGGTGCAGACCCCACGGACCGGTGACGGTCGGGTCGGGGTCGAAGCCGCCCGCTCCGGGAGTGGGGTGGCAGAACACCACCAGCCGGTCGGCGACGGGATCGCCCGCCGCCGAGACGCCCATCCCGCGGCCGGACCGCAGCTCGAAACGGTGGTTCGCCATGTCGCCTCCCGGGTGCGCCGAGGGTCGGCGCGTCGCCCCCAGTCAAGCGGAGACGGCGGCCCGCGCGCTGGGCCTTGTGCCGGAGCGGGAGCAGTCGGACGCGTCCGGAGCGGGCGTGCTCGATGCGGGTGGTGCGACCGTCGTCAACCCCGGTGACGCGCCCTCCGCCGTCCGGTGGACTGGACGGTCCCTCGAGGAAGGACCACCCGTGATCCGCACAGCACTGCCCGCGACCGTCGACGACGTGGAGCTCGACCCGGTCGGCGACGACGGCTGGCGGGTCCGCGCCCGCACCGAGGACCCGCGGGAGCCGGAGGCCGTGCTCGGCTTCATCACGCCGGTCGACGGCGGCTTCGAGGCGCACCGCCTCGGGCTGCCGCAGGAGGACGTGACCTGCCCGTCGCTCGAGGACGCGCTCTCGAGGTACGTCGCCGAGGAGCCGCTGCCCGCGTGGATCCGCTCCGCCCGGAAGGATCCGCGGACCGGCTTCCTCGGCGGGCGGGAGGTCGTGGTCGGCACCCCCGAGGCCGAGGGGGCGGGCCTCCTGGTCGTGCACGTCGACGGCGAGCTCGCCGGGCACGTCGTCGCGACCACCCCGATCGCCTTCGTCGCCGAGCGCGGCGACCTCCCGCCCCTCGTCGTCGAGTCGATGGACGGGCTCCTCGCGCTCGTCTCGGGACTGCGCCGGTAACCCCTGCCCCCCGCGGAGGTCGACCCCCGTGGCAGGCGGCCGGCCGCCGCCTAGCGTGCTGGGAGCGGGCCGGCACCGCCGCCGCCCCGCACCACGGACGACGAAGGGAATCACCATGACCGACTTCACCGACCGCACCGCGATCATCACCGGCGGCGCCGGAGGCATCGGCCTCGCGACCGCCCGCGCGCTCCTGGACGCCGGAGCCCGCGTCGTGCTGGTCGACATCGACCAGTCGGCGCTCGACGAGGCGGCCGCGGGCCTCGAGGCGGAGGGGCGCGTCCTCACCGTCCGCGCCGACGTCTCCGACCCCGACGACGTCGACCGCTACGTGAGCGCGACCGTCGACGCCTTCGGCGGGATCGACGTCTTCTTCAACAACGCCGGCATCGAGGGGAGGGTGGCGTCGATCGTCGACACGGCCCCCGAGGACTTCGACCGCGTCATCGGCATCAACCTGCGCGGTGCCTTCCTCGGGCTCCGCTCCGTGCTGCCGCGGATGATCGAGCAGGGGCGGGGCAGCGTGATCAACACCTCCTCCGTCGCCGGGCTCAACGGCGCCCCGGGCCTCAGCCCCTACGTCGCCTCGAAGCACGGGGTCGCCGGGCTCACCAAGAGCGCGGCCCTCGAGGTCGCGGGCACCGGCGTCCGGGTCAACTCGATCCACCCGTCGCCCGTGAACACGCGGATGATGCGCTCGATCGAGGCGGGCGGCGGCGACGCTGAGAAGCAGCGTGCCGCCTACGAGGCCGGGATCCCGCTCGGACGCTACGCCGAGGCCTCGGACATCGCCGCGCTGGTGCTCTTCCTCGCCTCGGACGAGAGCTCGTTCATCACGGGCGCCCAGTACCGGATCGACGGCGGGATGGGCGCCGGGCAGTAGCGGCGCGGGCCGGGCCGCGGGCGGGAGCCGTCGTCGCCGACGCACCGTCCGTTCGCCCGATGTTCACGTGACGCCGCGGAGGAGGGGAGCGAGGATGGGGGCGTGTCCCGTCGCCTCCTCCTCCCCGTCGCCGGCGTCCTCGCCGCGGCCCTCGCTGCCGGCGGGCTGACGCTCCTCGTCTGGACGATCGACGAGACGCCGTTCGCACGGCCCGACGCCGGCTTCGACCGTCTGACGAGCGAGGTCGCCGCGGTGCCCGGAGTCTCCCTCGATGGCGCCGAGCGCTGGGTCGAGGCGCCGGCGTTCGGCCCGCCGACCTCCTGGGTCGGGGTCGCGGTCGAGGAGCCGGCGCTCGCCGACGCCCTCGCGACGGCCTGCGCGACCGAGTACGCGGATCCGGTGCTGTGGTCGTTCCGGGCGACGTCCGCAGGCGGGAACACCCTCTCCTTCGCGGGCGCGGAGGAGCCGACCGCCGCGTGCCCCGCTCCCGCTGTCGACGCGTCGGCCCTGCTCGAGCGGATCGACGGGCTCGGCCGCGACCTGGAGCTGCACGCGTCGCTCCGCGAGGGGTCCTTCGCCCTCGACTCCTTGGAGGACGTCTCCGGCGGGCTGCCCGCGCTGCTCCCGATCGTCCGGGCGGCGGAGGACCTGCGGGACGCTGCGGGCGCGGAGCGGGGCGCCCCGGTCGAGATCTCCGGTCCCTGGGCCGCGATCACCGTCGGTCCCGGCGAGCAGGAGCGGACCGCCGCGCTGCTCACGACCCTCGTCGAGGAGCACGGCGTCACCGCCTACTGGGCGACCGAGGACGGCCTGCGGATCGTCGCGCCCGACGGCGGGCACGCCGCGATCGAGGCCGCTGTGCGCGACTCCGGGCTGCCGGTGGCCGACCGGTCCCTGCGCTTCGAGGCCGACGAGTCCTGACGCCGGGCGGCCGTGAACGGGTGCGGCCTGGCTCAGACCTCGGTGGCGGGTGCTCGACGGGCTCCCCGGCTCACTACGGGAGGCACCTCCAAGACGGGGACTGCACGCTTCATGAACCGGTCGAAGTCCGGAACAGTGAACGCGGCGTACCCGTGCTCGGGAGTGAACAGGAGCCCCATCCCGATCAGCTCCGCGCGGACCGATCCGAGCTGAGTGGACGCGCGCTCCAGAAGCGCCGCGACGTCGCCCGCTTTCTGGGGCTCTGGTCCGAGCTCCGCCATGGCTCGCATGTACGCGGTCTGAAGTGGACTCGCCCGATCGAGTCGCACGCGGAAGAAGGAGCTGTCCAGCTTCGCCTCGTAGGCCTCCCTCGCCAGTTCGACGTCCTCCCGGTGGATGCGATCGTTCTCAGCCACCGTCCAGACCTGGTAGCCCAGTTCCTGGATGAAAGAGGGGTATCCGGTCGTGATCTCGACTGCGAGTTCAACAGCGTCGTCGTCGTAGACCGCGCCCTCGGCCGCTGCCGGCTCTCGGAGAGCCGCTACCGCTTCGTCGTGATCGAGCGAGTCGATCCGCGGAAAGGTGAAGAGCCGCTCGGCGTACGATCTCGCATCGCCCACCAGCTCGGCGATCTGCGGAAGACCGGCACCGACGAACGTGACGGGGAGGCTCCGCTGCACGGTCTTGTGGATGGCTTGGATGAGCGCTTCGAGCTGCGGTGAGTCGAGGAACTGGACCTCGTCGATGAGCAGGACGATCCCCTCGCCCTGCTCGGCCGCCGCTTCACCCACGGCGACGAGGACGTCCGTCAGGTCCAGTCCGAGATCCCGATGATCGGCCACTCCTTCTGCCAGCGGTACATCCCATCCGATGGACCACTCGCCGTCCGCTCCGACAGACACCGCGAAGGCGCTCAAGACCGCGGCGGCGTGCCTCCCGCGGTCAGTCCATCTCGCGCGGGGAGACAGGCGGAGGAGTGCCGCCTTGAGCTGGGATGCCAGCACCTGGCGGAACCGGCCCTCGTCGTGCTTGACCGCCTCGAACTCGATCACTGTCCCCGTTCTCCTCCTGGGCGATCGTCCGGAAGCCGTTGAGAAGGACCGTCTTTCCGACGCCCCGCAGCCCCGTGATGGTCATCGACTGGTTCGTGCGGCCCCGTCGCAGGCGCGTCAGCAGCGTGCGGAACGCCTGGGTCTGCTCGTCTCTGCCGATGAGGATCTCCGGTCGCGCTCCCGCGTTCGGCGTGTAGGGATTGTCGACGGCATCCATACGGGCCGGTTCAGGAGTCTTACTGTGCTTTATCCAGATCGAGTGAAGCGCAGTAAAGCCATCGAACGGCGCCCGTCACGCGCGCCAGGCCGCCAGCTCCTCCGCAGCCGCCAGGACGCGGTGGGTCGGCGAGAGGTCGAGGACGCGCGCGCCTGAGCGCCTGCGAGGCCCGGATCCCGCCTCCTGGACCCGCGACCCAGGGAACGCTGGCAGGATGTACGGGACGGTCGGTGCGCGAGAGCGCGCCGCACGGACGGCACCGCCCGCTGAGAGCGGCCCCGCCCGGCCCCGTCCCGCACACCTCCACCCGCTCCCGACAGCGCTCACAGCGCCGGAGCGACACATCACCGCGGCCCGACCGGGCGCGCGGTCGGACCCTGCGCCGCGCGCCCGCGTCCAGCCACTCCCTCCCGGAAGAACCGCATGAGAAACGCCAGAACCGCCAAGCCCGCCCGCCACCACCTCGAGCTCCCCAAGCCCAAGCCCCTCGAGAAGGGCGCCATGCGGATCACTCCGCTCGGCGGCCTCGGCGAGATCGGCCGCAACATGACCGTCTTCGAGCACAAGGGCAAGCTGCTCATCGTCGACTGCGGCGTCCTCTTCCCCGAGGAGAACCAGCCCGGCATCGACGTGATCCTCCCCGACTTCGCCGCGATCCGCTCGCGCCTGAAGGACATCGAGGCCATCGTCCTCACCCACGGCCACGAGGACCACATCGGCGGCGTGCCGTACCTCCTCAAGGAGCGCGGCGACATCCCGATCATCGCCTCGACCTTCACCCTCGCGCTGATCAGCGCGAAGCTGCAGGAGCACCGCATCACGCCGCGCACGCGCCCGGTGAAGGAGGGCGACCGGATCGACGCCGGCGTCTTCGACCTCGAGTTCCTCGCCGTGAACCACTCCATCCCGGACGGGCTCGCCGTCGCGATCCGCACCGAGGCCGGCCTCGTGCTGCACACGGGCGACTTCAAGATGGACCAGTTCCCGCTCGACGGGCGCACCACCGACCTCCCCGGCTTCGCGCGCCTCGGCGACGAGGGCGTCGACCTGTTCCTGGTCGACTCCACGAACGCCGACGTCCCCGGCTTCGCGATCTCGGAGGGCGACCTCGCCCCCGCGATCGACCAGGTGTTCCGCACCGCGCCGCGCCGCATCGTCGTGTCCAGCTTCGCGAGCCACGTGCACCGCATCCAGCAGGTCCTCGACGCCGCGCAGCGCCACGGCCGCAAGGTCGCCTTCGTCGGCCGCTCGATGGTCCGCAACATGGGCATCGCCGCCGACCTGGGCTACCTCAAGATCCCGGCCGGCCTCGTCGTCGACATGAAGGTGCTCGAGAAGCTCCCCGCGACCGAGATCGTGATGATCTGCACCGGTTCGCAGGGCGAGCCGATGGCGGCGCTCTCGCGCATGGCCAACAAGGACCACATCATCGACATCGGCCCCGGCGACACCGTGCTGCTGGCCAGCTCGCTGATCCCCGGCAACGAGAACGCGATCTACCGGATCATCAACGCATTCACCCGCTGGGGTGCCACCGTCGTGCACAAGGGCAACGCCAAGGTGCACGTCTCGGGCCACGCCAGCGCGGGCGAGCTCGCCTACTGCTACAACATCCTGCGCCCCACCGCGGTGCTCCCCGTGCACGGCGAGTGGCGCCACCTCACCGCGAACGCGGCGATCGCGACGCGCACCGGGATCGACGAGAAGGACGTCTTCGTCATCGAGGACGGCGTCTCGATCGACCTGGTGAAGGGCCGCTCGCGCATCAGCGGGCGCATCCCGGCCGACCAGATCCTGGTCGACGGCACCACGATGGGCGTCGCCACCGAGGACGCGATGAACGACCGCATCGTCCTCGCCGAGGAGGGGGCCATCACGGTCCTCGCCATCGCCGACCTCGACCGCGGCACGCTCGGCGAGCCCGTCGAGTTCTTCACCCGCGGCTTCGTCGAGGAGCCGGGCTGGAAGGCCAATGCGAGCAAGGCGATCGACGACGCCGTCCTGCAGGCCGCGGGCAAGCCGGTCGAGCTCGAGGCCATGGAGGCGCTGATCACGCGCACCCTCGGCCGCTGGCTGACCCGCCGCCACCGCCGGAACCCGGTCATCACCACGATCGTCGTCGAGGAGTAGGCGCCTTCCACGCCGCCCTCCGCCTCCGCTACCCCCTGCCCCGCGAGGCGCGGGCGGAGCAGAGTGGGAGGGTCGGCAGGTCGCCGACGCGAAGGGAGAGCGCCATGAGCACCGACCGCACCACGGGTGAGGACACCGAGAAGACCGAGGACCTCCCCGACGGCACCGGGACGGACACCTCCTCCGGTGGCGGCGACACCGACACCGTCTCCGGCGGCGAGCCGGACGAGCCCGCCGAGTAGGGCCGTGAACGACGAAGGGCGGGACCGCGAGGTCCCGCCCTTCGTCGTTCCGCCGATCAGATCAGCGGGCCGTCGCTCTCGCTCGAGCGGCGGGTGACCTGCTCGCCGCTGGCCGGGTCGACGGCCGAGCGCGTGGTCGAGACGGCCTGGCGGCGGCGCGTCAGCAGGACCAGCCCGAGGATCAGGCCGACCGCTCCGGCCGCCATGAGGATGTAGCCGACCAGCTTCAGGTCGATCCCGGACACCTGCACGTCCACCGCGAAGGCGAGGACCGCGCCGACGACGAGGAGGAAGATCCCTGCTCCGATGCTCATTGCGTGCTCCTTCTGACTGCCGCCGGAGCGCGCGCGGGAAGCGCGCAGGGGCACCGGCGATCGCCCCACGGTAGACCCGGGGTCCGGCGGCCCCCAGGCCTTCCGGCGGGAGCCTCCGGGGGTGTAGGGCGGTGCGGGTCAGCGGTCGGAGACGCGGAGCATCACGCGGGTGCGGTCGGCGCGGGTGACCAGGCCCTCGATCAGGAGGAACACGCGGTACTCGAGCCGGTACTTCGCCAGGAACACGCGGCCCAGGCGCTCGACCTCGCCGGGGTCGGCGTCGATCTCCGCGGCGGCCTCGACCGGCACCGCGTAGTCGGAGACGCGGCCGCGGCGGTCGCAGGGGACGAGGGTCACCCGCGCGTCGTTGCGGAGGCGCTTCACCTTGCCGCTGCGGCGGGGAGTGGTGACGATCAGCTCGTGGCCGTCGCGGGCGATCCAGACCGGGGTCGAGACGGCGTCCCCGGACTTCCGGAACGTGGTGAGCGAGACGAAGCGCTCGTCGGCGAGGGCGGTGAGGTCCTGGGAGAGGGGCATGTCCGAAGTAGAGCGGCCGGGAGCGGTCACCGCAAGCCTCCGTGGCACCTCGATCCGCCCCCGTAGGGTGGAGTGATGACCGACGCGACGCCTCTGATCGGCCCGACCGAGGCGCCCGATCTGCACGTGATGACCTACAACATCCGCCGGCGGATGCCGCGCCTCACCTCCCGCGCCGTCGACCAGTGGGACCGCCGCCGCCCGCTCGTCCAGCGGGTGCTGGAGCAGGAGCGCCCCTCGATCCTCGCCGTGCAGGAGGCGCTGCCGGACCAGTCGGCCGCCGTGCACGAGGCGCTGGGCTCCTCCTTCGAGGCGATGGGCTTCGGCCGGGACGCGGACCGCGGCGGCGAGCGCGTGATGCTCTTCGTCGACCGCAGCCGCTACGCCGTCCGGCACTGGACCCAGATCGCCCTCTCGGACACCCCGGACGTCGCCGGCTCGCGCAGCTGGGGCAACCGCATCCCGCGCACCGCCGTGATCGCGGAGCTGACCGATCACGCGACCAGCCGCGAGCTCACCGTGATCTCGACCCACTTCGACCACATCTCGCGGCGCTCGCGCCAGCGCTCCGCCGAGCTGATCGCCCGCCGCGTCCTCGAGCTCGGACGCCCCGCGATCGTGATGGGCGACACCAACACCGACGTCGACACCGTCCCCTACCGGACGATCCTCGAGGAGGGCCGCCTCGCGGACGCGTGGGAGACGGCGGAGAAGCACCTCACCCACTCGTGGAGCACCTTCTCGAACTACCGCGCGCCGGCGCCGGGCAAGCGGATCGACTGGCTGCTCGTCAGCGAGGGCGCCTTCGAGGTCGTCTCCGCGGGGATCAACGCCGTCCGCTACGGGGGAGCGGCGCCCTCCGACCACGAGCCGGTCCAGGCCGTGCTGCGCTTCACGAACCCGTGAGCGGCTCCGCCCTCGTCGAGACCTTCCTGGTGCCCCCGCGCACCCGCGGGGAGTGGACGGCCGACGGCATCCGCGCGATCGGGGCGGCGAGCATCGTGGCGGCCGCGATCGGCTGGGACCTGGTCGACGTGGCGGTGCTCGCGCTCGCGGCGATCGGGCTGGTGCTGCCGCGCTTCCTCGGCATCCGTCCGGCGCTCGACGCCCTCTTCGGGCTCGCGCTGCTCGTGGCGTCCTGGAGCAGCGTCCTCGGCCTCTACGAGGCCTGGCCGCAGTGGGACCTGGTCGTGCACTGCGGGCTCAACGGGCTGATCGCCGCGGTGGCCTACATCGTCGCCGCGCGGGCCGGAGTCGTGCCGGCCGTCGCGGGCGATCGCGGGCCGCTGCTCCCGGCGGTCGTGCTCTGCGCCTGCTTCGGGACGACGGCGGGCGTCCTGTGGGAGTGGGGCGAGTGGGCGGGGCACCGCTTCATCGACTCCTCGATCTTCGTCGGCTACGAGGACACGCTCGGCGATCTCGCCGCCGGCGCGCTGGGCTCGATCCTCGCCGGCGCGCTGATGCGCTTCTGGTCCGCGAAGTCCCGGGTGGTCGGACTAGGCGCCTCGCGCGGCGTCGGAGGTGCGGCGTAGCCTGTCCCGCATGTGCGGCCGCTTCGCGATGGACTCCGAGACCGATGAGCTGATCCGCGAGTTCGTCGCCGCGGGCGGGCGCGCCGAGGACTGGGCGCCCGACTACAGCGTCGCTCCCACCGACGTCGCGCCGATCGTGCGCGAGCGGCTCCACGACGGCGAGCGGGAGCGCGAGCTGGAGCTCGCGTCCTGGGGCTTCACCCCGTCCTGGTCGAAGGGCAGGGGGCCCTCGCCGATCAACGCGCGCCTCGAGTCGGTCGCGACGAACGGCCTGTTCCGCGGGGCGTTCGCCAAGCAGCGCGCGATCGTCCCGATGCGCGGGTACTACGAGTGGGAGACCCGCGCCGACGGCAAGCAGCCCTGGTTCCTGCAGGGCGAGGAGCCGATCCTCGCCGCGGCCGGTCTCTACACGGCCCGCAAGGAGGGCGACGACTGGCGCGTCTCCTTCACGATCATCACCCGCGAGGCGCGCGACGCCTCCGGCGAGGTGCACGACCGGATGCCCGTGTTCCTCACGCCCGACGTGCGCGACGCCTGGCTCGACCCGGCTCCGCTCGCCTCCGCCGAGGAGATGCTCGCCACCCTCGACCGGGCGTCCGTCGCGATGGCCTCGACCGTCACGGCCCACCCGGTCGACCGCCGCGTGAACAACTCCCGCACGGTCGACCGCCGCGACCCGGGCCTGCTGACGCCGATCGCCTGACGCCGTTCGCCTGACAGGCGCGGGACGATCCGCGCGGTCTGCGGAACCTCCGGGCGAGGGCGGACGACCGGTGGTGGGCGGACCGGAGAGCCCGGGAGGGGCGGAGCCGCGGCCCCGCCCCTCCCGGGCGTCCTACTTCGTGCCCGCGTGACCCGGGAACGGCTTGCCGTTCAGCGAGACCTCGTCGGGGTCGACCTCGACGTCGCCCACGTCGTCCGGGCCGCCCGTGCCGGGCACGGCCTTCACCTCGGCCGAGCCGGAGACCTCGGTGCGGCTCTCCGCCGGATCCGAGTCCTGCTTGGCCTCGGTCTCGCGCTCGCTGCCGGGCGACTCCGAGATGTCCTTCTCGATGGTCTCGCTCTCGGAGGAGGTGGCGGGAGCCGCCCCGTCCGGCTTGCCGATGGTCGAGCCCTGGTCGTCCTGCTCCGTGCGGTCCTGGTCCATGTCGTCGCCTTTCGTCGGGACCTCCGACGCTACGTCGGCGCGCGCGCGGGGGCACCCGCTTGACAGCCCGGCCGGGGGAGGGCGGCGTGCAGGGTCGGCGTACTACCCTGGGTCGACGGTCGCACCGGGGGGCGCGGCACACCCGCCGCCGACCGCGAGGAGGACCCGTGGCATCCCACCGGACAGGCGACACCCGCATCGTCGGGACGACGGTCGACGGCCGGTACACGATCGAGGAGCTCATCGGCCGCGGCGGCATGGCCACGGTCTACCGGGCGCGAGACGGCGTCCTCGGCCGCTCCGTCGCGCTGAAGATGTTCGCCCCCGGCATCGACGACGCGCAGGACCTGCAGCGCAAGGCGTCCGAGATCCGGCTGCTCGCGGCGCTCAACCACCCCGCCCTCGTCACCCTCTACGACGCGCACGACGGCGGCGACGACACCAACGGCCAGGCCTACATGGTGATGGAGCTCGCCGAGGGCCCGAGCCTGTCCGAGCGGCTCGCCGAGGGCCCGGTCGCGCCGAACGACGTCGCCTCGATGGCGGGCGACCTCGGCGAGGCCCTGCACACGGTCCACGCGGCCGGAGTCGTGCACCGCGACGTGAAGCCGTCGAACGTGCTGCTCGTCCCGAGCCCGCTGACCAGCCGCGAGTTCCGCCCGAAGCTGGCCGACTTCGGCATCGCCTCCCTCATCGACGCGACGCGGATCACCGCGCCCGGCACCCTCATCGGCACCGCCGCCTACCTCAGCCCCGAGCAGGCGCACGGCGACCCGGTCACCTCGGCGAGCGACATCTACTCCCTCGGCCTGGTGCTCCTGGAGTCGCTGACCGGCCGCCGCCCGTTCACGGGCTCGGCGATCGAGGTCACGCTCGCCCGCCTGCTCCGCGACCCCGAGGTCTCGGAGTCGCTCGGCAGCGGCTGGACCTCGCTCCTGACCTCGATGACGCGGCGCGAGCCCGGCGAGCGTCCCGCCGCGCTCCAGGTGGCGGAGTCGGCACGCCGCCTGATCGATCCGCGGCGCGACTCCCCGCCGGCGGCCATCGTCGTCCCCGACGTCCCCGCCACCCGGGTGATGTCGACGGAGCCGCTCGCCGAGACCGAGCCGATCACGCGGACGGAGGCGCTCGACCCGACCCGCCGGCTCGCGGCCGACGCGTACCCGGCCACGGAGGCGATCGCTCCGACGCAGCGCTTCACCGCGACCGAGCGGATCGCTCCGGCACCGCGGATCGCTCCGGCACCGCAGACCGCTCCGGCGCCGCGCACGGCTCCGCTCCGCTCCGCGGCCGCCCCTCCGCAGCGCCGCGGCCCGAGCCCGTGGCTGATCGTGCTGGTGCTCGCGCTGGTCGCGGTCGCCGTCGGGCTCGCGATCATCCTGATCGACGGTCCCCAGTCGCCTCTGCCGCAGGTGGGCGGCGAGCTGGGCGACCACCTCCGTCAGCTGCGCGAGAGCATCCGCTCGTGAGGGGCCTCCGACTGCGCGCCGCCGGCGCCGTGCTCGCCTCGGTCCTGCTGCTGAGCGGATGCTCCTCCGCGCCGCAGGGCATCGACGAGGGCACCGCCCAGACCCTCGACGACGCGGTGGTGGCCGTCGCCGAGAAGGCCTCGGCCGACGACTACCAGGGCGCTCTCACCGAGCTCGCCTCGCTGCAGTCGGCGCTCGACGCCGCGCTCGCCGAGGGCTCCGTCAGCTCCGACCGCGCAGCGACGGTGCAGGCGCAGGTCGACGTCGTCCGCGGCGACCTCGAGGCCCTGATCGCGGGAGCCCCGGAGCCGGCACCGGCCGAGACGACCGAACCGGCTCCCGAGGAGACGACCCCGGTCGAGGAGGAGCCGGAGGACACGCCGGCCCCCGTCGAGACCGAGGACGACCCCGCCCCCTCGCCCGAGGAGTCGGAGCCGGAGGAGACGCCGACCGAGCCGGAGGAGCCCGCGGAGGAGACCCCAGCCGCTCCCAGCGACGACGCTCCGGGGAGCAGCGGCGACGCTCCGGGGAACAGCGGTGGCGCACCCGGCAACAGCGGGAACGCTCCCGGCAACGGCAACGGCAACGGCAACGGCAACGCGGGCGGCAACGGCCCGGGCGCTCGCGGTGCAGCGACCGGCGTCGGCGCCCCCGCGGGCAGCGGTGCCGCACCCGGGGCCGCGAAGGGCCCCGGCGGCCGCTAGAGCGCTATTCCTGGGTCGAGAGCACGGCGAACGCGGCGTCGAGCTCGACGTCCACGTCCGTGCCGTCCTCGCGGGTGACCTCCACCTCGAAGGCGTGGTCGGCGTCGTCGCTGCGCTCGGCCTCGGTGACGGTCCCGGAGCCGACGGCGCCCAGCGCCGCCTCGCTCGCGCGGGCGAGGTCGTCGCCGGTGAGGTCGTCCGGGTCAACGGCGGCCGTGGTCGGGTCGCCGGCAGGCACGCCGTCGTCGCCGGAGCCGGCCTGGAGGGCGCGGTCGTCGGGGTCCACGGACACGACGGCGAAGGAGTCGTCGAGGCGCACCTCGTACTCGAGGCCGGCGCGGTCGGTCAGGTCCAGCTCGTAGCCGGTGGCGCCGTCGTCGTCGCGCTCGGCCGAGGTGACGGTCCCGCCGCCGATCTCGGCGAGCGCGGCCTCGCTCGCGCGGTCCAGGTCGCTGCCGGTGAGGGAGTCGGACCCCTCGAAGCCGTCGGTCGCCGCGTAGGCGATGCCCGTCCCGGCTCCGATCAGCACGACCGCTCCGGCGATCCCGGCGATGATCTTCGTCTTCTTCTGCACGATGGCTCCGTCCCGGCGCCGCTCGTCGACGCCTCCAGCACTCTCGCGGTCGGGCGCTGAAGCAGGCCTGAAGCGCCCGCTCAGCGGACGAGCGGCACCCGCACCTCGACCCGGGCGCCGCCCAGCGCCGAGTCGCCGACGACGACCCGTCCGCCGTGGGCCCGCGCGATCCCGGCGACGATCGCCAGGCCGAGGCCCGACCCTCCGGCGTCGCGCGCCCGGCCCTCGTCGAGGCGGACGAAGCGCTCGAGCACCCGCTCGCGCTCCGCCGCCGGGATCCCCGGCCCGTCGTCGTCCACCGCGAGCACCGCCTCCGCTCCGTCGACCCGTGTCGAGAGCGCCAGCTGCGAGGAGCGGTGCCGCACCGCGTTGTCGACCAGGTTCCGCAGCGCCCGCGAGAGCAGGGCCTCGTCGGCCACCGCCTGCACGGGCGAGATCCCGCTCGCGTCGACTCGGGCTCCGGAGTCGCGCAGGCGCCGCACCTCGCCGAGGGCGAGGTCGTCGAGGTCCACCGGGGCCGCCGCCAGGGCCAGGCGCGCCTCGTCCGACCGGGCGAGCAGCAGCAGGCCCTCGATCAGCCCGCCGAGCCGCACCGACTCCTCCGCGACCGTCCTCGCCAGCCGGGCGGAGTCGAGCCGGTCCGGGTGCGCGAGCGCCACCTCCGCGGTCTGGCGCAGCGCCGCGACGGGGGAGCGCAGCTCGTGCGAGGCGTCCGAGACGAAGCGCCGCTGCCGCTCCTGCCCGCTCTGCAGCCGATCGAGCATCCGGTTGAGGGTGTGCGCCAGCCGGTCGACCTCGTCGCCGGAGCCGGGAGCGGCGATCCGGCGGTCCAGGGCGGAGGAGGTGACCGCCTCGGCCTCCGCGCGCATCCGCTCCACGGGGCGCAGCGCCCGGCCGACGACGACGGCGCACACCACCGCCACCAGCGCGATCAGCAGCGGGACGGCGACCGCGAGCAGCCCGATCGTCGTGGACACCGCCTCCTCGCGGCCCTCGTCGGGCACGCCGACCACGACGAGGGAGTCGTCGTCGAGCTCTCGGGCGGCGACCACCACCGCCCCCTCGTCGTCCATGTCGACCGTGACCGGGTCGTCGCTCTCGGCCAGCGCGAGCGGAGGGAGGTCCTCCGCGTCCTCGCCCGCGGCGGTCACCCGCCCGTCGACCACGAGCTGGACCAGTCCCTCCGAGCCGCGGACGGCCTCCGGGCCGCCCTGCTCGACCAGCGCCGCGACCCGCTCCGCCTCGGCGTCGGCGGCGGAGGCGGCGCTCGAGGCGAGCACGGAGGAGAGGATCAGGACGAAGAGCACGCTCCCGAGGAGCGCGGCGGCGGCCACCACGGCGGTCGCGGCCGCGGTGATGCGGGTCCGCAGGCTCCGGCGGCTCACCCGGCCACCAGCGTGTAGCCCGCCCCGCGCCGGGTGCGGAGTGTGTCGCGGCCGAAGGGCCGGTCGATCTTGTTGCGCAGGGTGCGGACGTAGACCTCGACGATGTTCGGGTCGCCGTCGTAGTCGAAGTCCCAGACGGCTCCGAGGACGTCGCGTTTGGAGACGACCTCGCCCGCCCGCGAGACGAAGTACTCGAGGACGCTGAACTCGCGCGCGGTCAGCGGCACGGCGACTCCGCCCCGCTCGACGCTCCGGGACGCCGGATCCAGCACGAGATCGCCGACGACTCGCACCGTGGGCCGCTCGGCGGCTCCGCGGCGGATGAGGGCACGCAGCCGCGCGACGAGCACCGGGAACGAGAACGGCTTGGTGAGGTAGTCGTCGGCGCCGGTGTCGAGGGCCTCGACCTGGTCGAGGTCGCCGTCCTTCGCGGTGAGCATCAGGATCGGGGTCCAGTCCTCGGCGGCGCGCAGCCGCTCGCAGACGCGGAAGCCACTGACGTCCGGGAGCATCAGGTCGAGGACGATGGCGGCGTAGTCGGCCTCCTGCGCGTACCAGAGGGCGTCGGTGCCGGTGGTCGCGGTGTCCACGGCGAAGCCCTCGGCCTCCAGGCCCGTCTCGAGGGCGCGGAGCAGGTTGATCTCGTCGTCGACGACCAGGATGCGGATGGCGGCCTCCCCGGGCTCGGCGCGCGGGGCCCCGCGCGAGCCCAGGCTAGCCGCGGCCCCGCTGAAGCCCGCCTGAAGGGCCGGCGGACCACCTCCCCGCCGAGGCGCCGGCTCCCCGCCGGGACACCGGCCGGAGCGCGGTGTCCCGGCGGGACGCGCGGCGCCCGGGCGCGGGTCACTCGTCGCGGTCGGTGTACTCGCCCTCGCCCTCGGCGGAGGTGCCCGCGGCGCTGGTGTCGACGTAGCTGCCCTTGTCGGCGGTGCTCTGCTCGTTGACCGAGGTGTCGACGTAGCTGCCCTCGGCCTCGCCGGCGGTGTGCGAGACGCCCTCCGTCGAGGTGTACTCGCCGCCCTCGGTGTCCTCGGTGCTCGTGCCCTCGGCGACGTGACGGCCGTGGCCGGCGGTGTGCTCGTCGTGACCCTCGTGGTGGTCGTGGTGCTCGTGACCCTCGTGGTGCTCGTTGTCGTGGTCGTGGTGGGCCATGGCGGCCTCCTCGCTTCGTCGCGTCGGTGCGCGGTCGGATCCGCCGCGCTCGCTCCGAGACTTCTGCATCGGGGGCGGGGGTGCAATACGTGGCGGCTGCACATCCGTGCCGCGCAACTCCTACCGGCGCCGGATCCGTCCGCCTAGCCTCCGAGGATGAGCAGACCCCTTCGCACCCGCTGGAGCGTCATCGGCCAGCTCGGCCCTGCCTTCGACGACGGCGGTCCGATGCTGCTGGTCGAGGCCCGATCGGCGTTCGGGCGCCGCCCGATGCACCGCGCCAAGGCGCAGCTGTTGCTGTCGGCGCTCCGCCACCGCGCCCGCGAGCTCGGGGACCGCGCCGAGTACGTCCGCTCCGAGACCTTCGGCGAGGCCCTCGCCGGGCGCGACGACCTCGAGGTGATCGACCCGCCGACCCGCGGCGGCCGCCGCCTCGCCCGCAGGCTCGGCATGAGCGTCCTGCCCAGCCGCGGCTTCATCACGGCCGAGGAGGACTTCCGCGAGTGGGCGCTCTCCCGCTCGGGCAAGCGCCTGCTGCTGGAGGATTTCTACCGGTGGAGCCGCGAGCGCACCGGCGTGCTGATGCGCGGCGACCAGCCCGAGGGCGGCCGCTGGAACTACGACCACGACAACCGCCAGCCTCCGCCCAAGGGCGCCTCCCGGCTCGGCCTGCCGGACCCGTGGTGGCCGGAGGAGGACGACATCGACGAGGAGGTGCGCGCCGACCTCGCGCGCTGGGAGGCCGAGGGGGCGGTCCGCCTGGTCGGCGCCGACGGTCCGCGCCGATTCGCCGCGACGCCCGCCGAGGCCGAGGCGGCGCTCGCCGACTTCGTGTCGTCGCGCCTGGGCGACTTCGGGACCTACGAGGACGCGATGCTCTCGGGCGACTGGACGATGGCCCACTCGCTGCTCAGCGCCCCGATGAACCTCGGCGTGCTCGATCCGCGGACGGTCGTCGAGGCGGCCGAGGCGGAGTACGCCGCCGGGGGCGCGCCGATCGCGGCGACGGAGGGGTTCATCCGCCAGATCCTCGGCTGGCGCGACTACGTCTGGAACCTGTTCTGGCACCTCGGACCGGAGTATCGGAACCGCAGCCGCGCGCTCGGCGCCTCCACGCCGCTGCCCGCCGAGCTGCTCGCTCTCGACCCGAGCGGCATCGAGGCGAACTGCCTGCACGAGACGCTCGACGACGTGCACCGGCACGGCTGGGCGCACCACATCCAGCGCCTGATGGTGCTCGGCAACTGGGGACTGCAGCGGGGGTGGGATCCGGCGGAGCTCAACGACTGGTTCGTGGACGTCTTCGTCGACGGCACGGAGTGGGTGATGCCGGCGAACGTGATCGGGATGTCCCAGCACGCCGACGGCGGCGTCGTCGCGACGAAGCCGTACGCCTCGGGCGGCGCCTACATCAACCGGATGTCCGACTACTGCGGCGGCTGCCGCTTCGACCCGAAGGTGCGCCTGGGCGAGAACGCCTGCCCGGTGACCGCCGGGTACTGGGCCTTCCTCGACCGGGCCGAGCCGGTCCTCCGCGGCAACCACCGGATGGCCCAGCCCCTCGCGGGCCTGCGCCGCCTCGCGGACCGCGAAGCGGTGGTCGACCAGGAGCGCCTGCGCGAGACGTACTGACGCGGGGCCGGCGGCACGCCCGCCGCTACTCCGCGCGCACGAAGCGCGACACGGTGACCGCGACCGTCACCGCGGTCGTCCCCTCCGCCGCCGCGAGCCGCGCGTCCAGCGCCTCGGGATCCACGTGGTGGGCACTCGGCCCCATCAGCACCTCGGCGCGCAGCTCGTCGACGCTCATCA
>NZ_PSUU01000046.1:0-27007 GCF_002932015.1 Rathayibacter sp. AY1H3 | reverse complement strand
GACCGCGACCACACCCGCCCCAACACCTTCGGGCCGGCGTCGCTCTTCGAGCTGGCGGACGTCCTCCTGGCGCAGAAGGAGCGCGCCTCGCGCGGCGAGATCCAGGCGGTCGGCATCACCGGCAAACCGTTCATCCTCGCCGCGGGAGCCGACCTCAGCAAGGTCGGGGCCATCCCGAGCCGTGAGCTCGGCCGCCAGCTGGCGCGCCTGGGCCACCGCACGCTGGGGATGCTGGCCGAGCTGGGCGTGCCGTCCTTCGCCTTCATCAACGGCCTCGCCCTGGGCGGCGGCACCGAGATCGGCCTGAACGCCGACTACCGCACGGTCGACTCCTCCATCCCCGCGCTCGGGCTCCCCGAGGTCTTCCTCGGCATCATCCCCGGCTGGGGCGGCGCGTGGCTCCTGCCGAACCTGATCGGCATCGAGAACGCCCTCAAGGTCGTGGTCGAGAACCCGCTCAAGAACAACCGCACGCTCAAGGGCCAGGAGGTGTTCGACCTCGGCATCGCCGACGCGATCTTCCCGCCCGCCGCCTTCCTCGAGGACTCGCTCCGCTGGGCCGACGGCGTGATCGGCGGCTCCGTGAAGGTGGAGCGGCCGAACGCACCCGGCAAGCTGGAGCGGCTGGTCAAGTGGGACGTCGCGATCTCGATCGCTCGCAAGCAGCTGGAGTCGCGGATCGGCACGGTCGCGGCGTCTCCGTACCGCGCGCTGGAGCTTCTCAAGGCCGCGAAGAACACCACCCGCGAGGAGGGCTTCGCCGCCGAGGACGAGGCGCTGGCCGACCTGATCTCGGGCGACCAGTTCCGCGCGAGCATCTACGCGTTCGATCTGGTGCAGAAGCGCGCCAAGCGTCCCGCGGGAGCGCCCGACAGGGCGCTGGCCAAGCCCGTCACCAAGGTCGGGGTCGTCGGCGCGGGCCTCATGGCCTCGCAGTTCGCGCTGCTCTTCCTCCGCCGCCTCCAGGTGCCGGTGGTCATCACCGACCTCGACCAGGAGCGGGTCGACAAGGGCGTCGCGGGCATCCGCGCCGAGATCGATGCGCTGCTGGCGAAGGGGCGCGTCTCTCCCGACGACGCGAACCGCCTCCGGGCGCTGATCACCGGCACGACCGATCGCTCCGACTTCGCCGACGCCGACTGGGTGATCGAGGCGGTCTTCGAGGAGCTGTCGGTGAAGCAGGAGGTCTTCGCCGACATCGAGCGCTACGTCTCGCCCACGGCGGTGCTCGCGACCAACACCTCGTCCCTCTCTGTCGAGCGCATCGGCGAGCGGCTGGAGCACCCGGAGCGCCTCGTCGGCTTCCACTTCTTCAACCCGGTCGCGGTCATGCCGCTGATCGAAGTGGTCCGGACGCCGCACACCGACGACGAGACCCTCTCGACGGCGATGGTCACCGCCGCGAAGCTCAAGAAGAACGCCGTCATCACGCGCGACACCCCGGGCTTCGTGGTGAACCGCGTGCTGGCGAAGGTCTTGGGCGAGGCGATGCACGCGGTCGACACGGGCACTCCCTTCGAGATCGTCGAGCAGTCGCTGGCTCCGTTCGGCCTGCCGATGACCCCGTTCGAGCTGCTCGAGCTGGTGGGCCTCAAGGTCGGCGCGCACGTGCTCGACACCCACCACGCCGCGTTCCCCGACCGCTTCTTCGACAGCCCCAACCTGCACCGCCTCGCCGAGCTCGGCCACGTCTTCGAGCGCGACGCGAAGGGGCGGGTGAAGGGCGTCGACAAGCGCGCTGTCGCGATCGTCTCCGGCGGCACGGAGCCGATGACGGCCGAGCAGCTGCGGCTGCGCGTCGAGACGGGTCTCGCGGACGAGGTCAAGCGGATGCTGGACGACGACGTCGTGCACGCCGCGGAGGACATCGACCTCTGCCTGATCCTGGGCGCGGGCTACCCGTTCCAGATGGGCGGGCTCACGCCCTACCTCGACCGGGTCGGCGCGAGCGAGCGGGCGTTTGGGGACACGTTCCACCACCCCGCGATCCGCGGCGTCGACTGACGCGGAGTGCCGTGACGCGGAAGGGGCGCCGGATCGGATCCGGCGCCCCTTCCGCGCGTCGCCTGAGGGACGGGTCCCGACGGCCGATCAGTCGCTGCGGGCGTCGTCCCGGGCCTCGACCTCGTCCGGGAGCGGACGGGCGACCGGGATCTTGCTGCCCAGCACCTGCGCGACGACGTCGCGAGCGATGTGCTGGGGAGTGAGTCCGACGTCCTCGAGGATCTCCTCGCGCTTGGCGTGGTCGAGGAACTGGTCGGGCAGCCCGAGCTCGGTCACCGCGGTGTCCACGCCGGCCTCGCGCAGGTCCTGGCGGATGCGCGTGCCGATCCCGCCGACGCGCACCCCGTCCTCGATCGAGACGACGATGCGGTGCTCGCGGGCGAGCTCGATGATGCTGGTGGGCACGGGCACGACCCAGCGGGGGTCGACGACGGTGGCTCCGATGCCCTGGGCCGCGAGCCGCTGAGCGACCTCGAGACCCATCGCGGCCATCGGCCCGACCGTGACCAGCAGCACGTCCTTGCGCTCGGCGCGGGCGAGCACGTCGACCCCGTCGCCGAGCCGCTCGACGGCGTCGATCTCGTCGCCGACGCTCCCCTTCGAGAAGCGCACCACGGTCGGCGCGTCGGTGACGCCCACGGCCTCGCGCAGCTCCTCGCGCAGACGCACGGAGTCGCGCGGAGCGGCGAGGCGGATGTTCGGGACGACCTGCAAGATCGCCAGATCCCACATGCCGTGGTGGCTCGGACCGTCGGGCCCGGTGACTCCGGCGCGGTCCAGTACGAAGGTGACGCCCGCTCGGTGCAGTGCGACGTCCATCAAGACCTGATCGAAGGCGCGGTTCACGAAGGTGGCGTACAGCGCGACGACCGGATGCAGCCCGCCGAAGGCGAGACCGGCGGCCGAGGTCACGGCGTGCTGCTCCGCGATGCCGACGTCGAAGACGCGCTCCGGGTACTTCTCCGCGAGGCGGTCGAGACCGACGGGCCGGAGCATGGCGGCCGTGATGCCGACGATCGTCGGGTCCTCGTCGGCCAGGGTGACGATCTCCTCGGCGAACACCGAGGTCCACGATCGGGCCCCGGCCGCGCTCAGCGGCTCGCCCGTCTCGGGGTCGATCTGCCCGACGGCGTGGAACTGGTCGGCGAGGTCGTGCACGGCCGGACCGAAGCCCTTGCCCTTCTGGGTGATCGCGTGGACGATGACCGGCTGGCCGTAGTCCTTCGCCTGCTGGAGGGCCTCCTCCATCGCCGTCAGGTCGTGTCCGTCGATCGGCCCCAGGTACTTGATGTCGAGGTTGGAGTAGAGCGCCTCGTTGTTGATGAAGCGGCTGAGGAAGCCGTGGAGCCCGCCGCGCACGCCGCGGTAGACGGCGGCGGCGGGGCCGCCCAGCCGCTCCGAGACGGCCCGGGAGCCGCGGTGCATCGTGCGGTAGGTCGGCCGCGTGCGGACGCCGTTGAGGAAGCGGGCCATGCCGCCGATGGTCGGGGCGTAGGAGCGCCCGTTGTCGTTGACCACGATGACGAGCCCGCGGGAATTGTCGTCGCTGATGTTGTTCAGCGCCTCCCAGGTCATGCCGCCGGTGAGGGCGCCGTCGCCCACGACCGCGACGACGTGGCGGTCGGTCTGACCGGTCATCGTGAAGGCGCGGGAGATGCCGTCCGCCCAGGACAGCGAGCTGGAGGCGTGCGAGCTCTCGACGATGTCGTGCGGCGACTCCCTCCGCTGCGGGTAGCCGGCGAGGCCGCCGCGCTGCCGCAGCTTCGAGAAGTCCTGGCGACCGGTGAGCAGCTTGTGGACGTATGACTGATGGCCGGTGTCGAACACGATCGCGTCGTGCGGCGAGTCGAAGACGCGGTGGATCGCGATGGTCGTCTCGACGACGCCGAGGTTCGGCCCCAGGTGGCCGCCGGTCTTCGAGACCTCGCGCACGAGGAAGTCGCGGATCTCCTGCGCCAGCGTCTCGAGCTCGGCCGCGGTCAGGCGATCGAGATCGCGAGGACCGCCGATGGTCTCGAGAACAGCCATGCGCGCCGCCTTCCGGGGTCGTGAGCGAGGTGGGGACGTCTCCCGAGTCTACGCACGGGGCCCCCGGGAACGCGTGTGCGCCTCCCCCGCAGGGAAGGCGCACACGCTCTGCGGCTGATCTAGACGAGCGAGCGCAGCACGTACTGCAGGATGCCGCCGTTGCGGTAGTAGTCCGCCTCACCGGGGGTGTCGATGCGGACGACCGCGTCGAACTCGACGGTCCGCTTGCCCTCGGCCGAGTGCTCGGTCGGCTCGGCGACGACGTGGACCGTCTTGGGGGTGACGCCCTCGTTCAGCTCCTCGATGCCCGAGATGCTGATCGACTCGGTGCCGTCCAGGCCCAGCGACTCCCAGCTCTCGCCCGCGGGGAACTGCAGCGGGACGACGCCCATGCCGATGAGGTTCGAGCGGTGGATCCGCTCGAAGCTCTCGACGATGACCGCCTTGACGCCCAGCAGGCTCGTGCCCTTGGCCGCCCAGTCGCGCGACGAGCCGGAGCCGTACTCCTTGCCGCCCAGGATGACGAGCGGGGTGCCCTCGGCCTGGTAGTTCTGCGACGCGTCGTAGATGAACGACTGCGGGGCGTCCGGCTGGGTGAAGTCGCGGGTGTAGCCGCCCTCCACGCCGTCGAGCAGCTGGTTGCGCAGGCGGATGTTCGCGAACGTGCCGCGGATCATCACCTCGTGGTTGCCGCGGCGCGAGCCGTAGGAGTTGTAGTCCTTGCGGTCGATGCCGTGCTCGTCGAGGTAGCGGCCGGCGGGGCTGTCGGCCTTGATCGAGCCGGCGGGGCTGATGTGGTCGGTCGTGACGGAGTCGCCGAGCTTGGCGAGCACGCGGGCACCGGCGATGTCGGTGACCGGGGTCGTCTCCATCGTCATGCCGTCGAAGTACGGGGGCTTCCGCACGTAGGTCGACGACTCGTCCCACTCGAAGATCGAGCCCTCGGGGGTCTGCAGCGCGCGCCAGCGCTCGTCACCGTCGAACACGCCCGCGTACTGCGTGTCGAACATCGACTTGTCGATCGACGAGTCGATCGTCGCCTGCACCTCGGCCGCGTCGGGCCAGATGTCCTTGAGGAACACGTCGTTGCCGTCGGAGTCGGTGCCGAGCGCGTCGACCTCGAAGTCGAAGTTCATCGAGCCGGCGAGCGCGTAGGCGATGACGAGCGGGGGGCTCGCCAGGTAGTTCATCTTCACGTCCGGGTTGATGCGGCCCTCGAAGTTGCGGTTGCCCGAGAGCACGGCGGTCACGGCGAGGTCGTTGTCCTGCACCGCGGCCGAGATCTCCTCGAGCAGCGGGCCGGAGTTGCCGATGCAGGTCGTGCAGCCGTAGCCGACCGTGTAGAAGCCGAGCGCTTCGAGCGACTCGGTCAGGCCGGCCTTCTCGTAGTAGTCGGTGACGACCTTCGATCCGGGCGCCAGCGTGGTCTTGACCCACGGCTTGGCCTTCAGGCCCTTCTGCGCCGCGTTGCGGGCCAGCAGGCCGGCCGCGAGCATGACGGACGGGTTCGACGTGTTGGTGCACGAGGTGATCGCCGCGATCGCGACGGCGCCGTGATCGATCGTGAAGGTCCCGCCCTCGCCGAGCTCGACCGTGGTCGGCTTGGAGGCGGTCGACGGCGCGTGCGAGCGGTGGGTGTGCTCGTGGCTGCTGTGCTCGTCCTGCGGCTGCAGCTCTCCGGGGTCGGAGGCGGGGAACGACTCCGCGATGGTCAGGTCGACGATGTCGTGCGAGACGTCCGCGTAGTTGGTGAGATCCGACTCGAACTGCGTCTTGGCGGACGAGAGCTCGATCCGGTCCTGCGGGCGCTTCGGGCCGGCGATCGAGGGGACGACGGTGCCGAGGTCGAGCTCGAGGTACTCGCTGAAGACCGGCTCGACCGCGGGGTCGTGCCAGAGCTTCTGCAGCTTGGAGTACTGCTCGACGAGGGCGATCTGCTCGTCGCTGCGGCCGGTGAGGCGCAGATAGTCGAGGGTCACGTCGTCGATGGGGAACATCGCGGCGGTGGAGCCGAACTCGGGGCTCATGTTGCCGATGGTGGCGCGGTTCGCGAGCGGCACCGCGGCGACGCCTGCCCCGTAGAACTCGACGAACTTGCCGACCACGCCGTGCTTGCGCAGCATCTGCGTGATGGTGAGCACGACGTCCGTCGCGGTCACGCCGGTCGGGATCGAGCCTGTGAGCTTGAAGCCTACGACCTTCGGGATGAGCATCGAGACGGGCTGGCCGAGCATCGCGGCCTCGGCCTCGATGCCGCCGACGCCCCAGCCGAGCACGCCGAGGCCGTTGACCATCGTCGTGTGCGAGTCGGTGCCGACGCAGGTGTCGGGGTAGGCGCGCAGCGCGCCGCCCACCTCGCGGGTCATGGTGACGCGGGCGAGGTACTCGATGTTGACCTGGTGCACGATGCCGGTTCCGGGCGGGACGACCTTGAAGTCGTCGAAGGCGGTCTGGCCCCAGCGGAGGAACTGGTACCGCTCGCCGTTGCGCTCGTACTCGAGCTCGACGTTGCGCTCGAGCGCGTCCTCGGTGCCGAAGAGGTCGGCGATGACGGAGTGGTCGATGACCATCTCGGCGGGCGCGAGCGGGTTGATCCGGTTCGCGTCGCCGCCCAGGGCAGCGACGGCCTCGCGCATGGTGGCGAGGTCGACGATGCAGGGCACGCCGGTGAAGTCCTGCATGACCACGCGGGCCGGCGTGAACTGGATCTCGGTGTCGGGCTCCGACTCCGGGACCCACTCGCCGAGGGCGCGGATGTGGTCGGCGGTGATGTTCGCGCCGTCCTCCGTGCGGAGGAGGTTCTCGAGCAGCACCTTGAGGCTGAACGGGAGCTTCTCGTGACCGGGGACCCGGTCGATGCGGAACACCTCGTAGTCGGTCGAGCCGACCTTCAGGGTGTCTTTCGATCCAAAGCTGTCTACCGCGGACACGTCGCCCTCTCCTTCGCTGACTGCAGCGTCCGCCGACGGGCGGAGCCGCTCTCCGTCCTCATCTTGACGACCGCGCACAGCGGCCTGCCACCAAGGAGGACCTAACTCCTCGACGCCGAGGCGCCCGGACGACCTCGCCGCGACGGCGCGGGGAGGCGAGCGCTATTTATCTCGACGTCGAGACAATTCTATGCACGATCCGGAGCATCGCCCGCATCGGCGCGCTCGTCGGCTCCGCGGTACTCGGCCCGGACGGCGAGCACGGTGAGCACCAGCAGCGGCGCGTACAGGGGCAGGCCCAGCGCCAGCTTCCAGATGCCCAGCGCCGTGGTGTCCTCGGCGAGGAACAGCGGGTACTGCACGGCCAGGCGCAGGAGGAAGAGCCCCGCCCACGCGAGGGTCAGGGCGCCGAAGAGGCGGCGCTTGCGCCGATCGGATCGCCAGGCGGTGCCGTCCCCCATCAGGAAGCCGGCGGCGACGCCGATCAGGGGCCAGCGCACGAGGACGGAGAGGAGGAAGACGAGCCCGTAGACGAGGTTGGTGAGCAGCCCCAGGGCGAAGTTGTCGACGCCCCGCCCGGTGAACAGCGCCAGTGCGGCCGAGACCACCACGGCGAGCAGTCCGCCGACGGCCTGGATCACCGGCGTCCGGCCGAGCACCCGCGCCACCGTGAACGCCACGGCGAGCCCGACGGAAGCGACCAGCGAGAGCACGAGCTCCGAGGTGACCGTGTAGAGCAGGACGAAGGCTATGCCGGGCACGACGGCCTCGAGGATCCCCCGGACGCCGCCCATGGTGCGCAGCAGCGCCTTCCCGTCGAACGGCTCGCCGTCGGCGACCGCGCCGAGTCCCGAGCGGCGGGCGGCCTGCGCGATCGCGTCGCCGACCTCGGGCCGGACCGGCTCCTCCGATCGGGCCGGGTCCTCGGGCCGCACCGGCTCCATGCCGGTCAGCTCGCGCTCTGCTGGGTCTGGCTGCCGGTCGGCACCTTCAGCGGGATCAGGTCGCGCGGAGGCATCGGGCCGCTGCCGCGGACCACGACGATGCTGCGGAAGAGCTCCTCGACCGAGGCGGCCGCCTGCTCGTCGACGGCTCCGGCTCCGGCGATCACGCCGCGGAGGAACCAGCGCGGACCGTCGACGCCGACGAACCGGGCGACGCGGGTCTGGCCGCCGGCGATCGGGAGCTCGGCGACGAGCTCCGGACCGAAGACGCCGTCGCGCTCCGTCGTCGATCCGCCTTGACGGCCGATCTGCTCGGCGATCTGGCCGCGGATCTCGTGCCAGAGGCCCGAGGAGCGCGGCGCGGAGAAGGGCTGCACCTGCAGCGTCGACCCGGCGTAGTCGAGGCCGACGGCGATGACGCGCTTGGTCCCCTCCTCGACCTCGAGGCGGATGTGCATGCCCTCGCGGGGAAGCACCTTCACCCCGCCGAGGTCGATGTAGGGGCGGACCGGGTTGGCCTCGCGCTCGTCCAGGGGCCCGGCCTCCGCGCGGTCCTCCGGTGCCGACTTCTCGAAGTCCTGCTGGACGGGCTCGGCGGCCTCGCCGGCCGTGGGCTGGATGTCGCTCATGCGCTCTCCTCGTGGATTCTGGTCTCCTGGGCGCCGGCGGCGTACCCGGTGGATCCGAAGCCGCCCGTGCCGCGGACCGACTCGGGAAGCTCGTCGACGGCCGTGAATCTCGCCTGGACGACGGGGACGATCACGAGCTGCGCGATCCGGTCCCCCGCCGAGACGCGGTACGTCTCGCGGCTGTCGGTGTTCAGCAGCGCCACCCGGATCTCGCCGCGGTAGCCCGCGTCGATCGTTCCGGGGGCGTTGACGACGGTGATGCCGTGCCTGAAGGCCAGCCCGCTGCGGGGGACGACGAAGCCGGCGTGGCCCTCCGGGAGGGCGACGGCCACCCCTGTGCCGACGGAGGCGCGCTCACCGGGGGCGAGCACCACGTCCTCCGTCGAGTGGAGATCGGCTCCCGCGTCGCCCGGACGGGCGTAGGAGGGGAGCCGGTCCGCGGTGATCGGGACGTCGACGGTTGCAGGCACGTGACGAGGGTAGACCAAACGTCTGATCCAATAGGGTCATGCCGTCCTACCGAGAGAGGCTGTGGCCCGCGCCCTGGCTCTTCGTCGCCACCGCCCTCGTGATCCCCGCCAGCATCCTGGTGTTCGCGCCCATCGACTTCGCGGTGGGGGTGATCGTCGCGGTCGTTCTGTACGCGGGCTGCGTGCTGTCGCTGCTGGCGCTCTCCCCCGTGATCGAGGTGGCGGAGGGGGAGCTGCGCGCCGGCCGCGCGCACATCCCGCTGGACCTCGTGGGCGAGCCGTCCTCCCACTCGGGGGACCAGGCGTTCGCCGAGCGCGGTACGCGCCTGGACGCGCGGGCGTACCTGGTCATCCGCGGCTGGGTGAAGGAGGTGGTGCGGGTCCCGATCGAGGATCCGGCCGACCCGACGCCGTACTGGCTGGTCTCCACTCGCCGCCCGGACGACATCGTCGCCGCGATCCGGGGATCACGGCGACGGAGCGGTCGTCCTTCGGAGCCGGGAGGCGCTTAAGCGGCGCACTCCAGGCAGATCGGTCCGAGCTTCTCCTCGTGGTCGATCTGCGAGCGGTGCTTCACGAGGAAGCAGCTCACGCACGTGAACTCGTCCGCCTGGGGCGGAAGGACCACGACGTCCAGATCGAGGTCGGACAGATCGGCACCGGGCAGTTCGAATCCGCCCGGGTTGTCGGCGTCATCGACGTCGACGACTCCGGACATCTTGTCGGGGACTCGCTCCTTCAGGGCCTCGATCGACTCGGAGTCGTCATCGGTCTTGCGGGGGGCGTCGTAGTCCGTAGCCATTCCCATCCACTTCTTATTTCTGCTGTTCAACAAATCGGCGGGGTCAGTGTGCATCACGACGCATCGATTCGCAAACCACCTCGAACGGCTCTTGACACCCGCTCGCCCCGCCTCCTTCCGCACCAACTTTCGACCCGCCCGGGGTATTCCCGGCCGATCGCCCGGGCGCGTGGCATCCTTGCCCGGTCCGCGTCCAGAAGGAGGGTCCCCACGATGATGGAACTGAAGGTGATCGGCGTCGAGGGCGGATCGCTCGTCCTCGTGTCCGAGGGCGGCGAGCGCTTCTCGGTCCGCATCGACGAGACGCTGCAGAGCCAGCTGCGGCCCCGGGTCCACACCCTCCCGCCGCGCGAGAAGCGCGTCTCCCCCCGTGAGATCCAGGCCCACATCCGCTCCGGGCTCTCCGCCGAGGAGGTCGCCGAGCTCACGGGCGCCGACCTGGGCTACGTCCAGCGCTTCGAGGGACCCGTCACGGCCGAGCGCGAGCACATCGTCGCGTCCGCCCTCGCCGTGCGCGTCTACACGACCACCGACCCCGATCCCCTCGAGGAGGGCACGCCCTTCGGCGACGTCATCCGCGACCGCCTCGCGTCGCTCGGCGCCGAGGGCGAGCAGTGGTCGAGCTGGAAGGAGGAGGAGGGCTGGGTCGTCAAGCTCCTCTTCCGCTCGGACGAGATCGACCACGACGCCCGCTGGCGCTTCGACCCGCGGAAGGCGCTGCTGTCGCCGCTGACCTCCGAGGCGATCACGCTCTCGCAACAGGGCGAGATCCGGCCGACCCTCATCCCGCGCCTGCGCGCCGTCATCCCTGCAGCCGTCGACGAGCTCGCCACGCGCTTCGACACGGAGTCCGCGGAGGCGCCGAGCCGCTCCGCCCGGGCCGACCACCCCACCGCCGGCCGCCCCGCCGCGATGCCGCACGCGCGGCCGGCCGCCGTCCGCCCCTCCGACACGGAGCCGCAGCCGGCCCTCTCCGAGACCCCGCGCCCGATCTCGACGCTCCCCCGCCCCGTCACGAGCACGACGGAGCAGCGCGAGCGCAACCTCAACGACACCGCCGACCTGCTCGACGCCCTGCGGCGCCGCCGGGGCGAGCGCGATCACGCCTCGAGTCTCCGCGTCCGCGAGGAGCCGGAGCCCGAGGCCGAGGCCGCTCCTCCCGTCGAGAAGGCACCGGAGCCGCCGCGCACCGCTCCCCCGGTCCCCGAGCAGCCGTCGGGCGTGCGCGGGAGCCTCCGCAGGGGGCGGGCGTCGATGCCGAGCTGGGACGAGATCGTCTTCGGAGCGCGTAGCGACGACTGACCCTCCGCCGGCGCGGCTCCGCCGGGGTGGACGGTGCCCCCCCGTCCCCTCGGCCCGGCTCAGGCCAGCGCGCCGAAGCGGAGGAGCGGCACCTGCGTCTCCTCCGGCGTGAGCGACCCGTGCTGCCCGATCATGGAGCGGCCGGAGGAGTCGTCCGCCGCGTAGTAGGCGATGGTCCTCCGCGCCGCGACGAACACGTCGCCCATCCGCTCGGCCGCCGCCGGAGAGACCTCGCCGAACCAGCCGCTCGCGGCGACCTCGTCGTGCGTCGCGATCCAGGCGCGTGCGCCCTCCGCCGCGGTCCAGCGCCGCGCCACCTCGTCGGGGTCCACACCCGGCTCGAGGTGCAGCTGCAGGCAGCGGGGCTCTCCGCCGAGGTGCCGGACGCCCTCGAGCAGCGGTCCCCGCTCGACGAGCACGTGCGAGGACGCCGGGACGTCCACGATGCCGTGGTCGGCGGTGACCAGCACGCTCTCGCGGGCGGAGAGCCCGCGGACCGCTCCGCCGACCTCCCCGTCCAGGAGCTCGAGCGCTGCCGTCCACTCCGGCGACTCCCAGCCGCGCGCGTGCGCCGCCTGGTCGAGCTCGGGGACGTAGAGGTACACGAGCTGCCGGCCGCCCTCGTCGAGCAGGGCGCGCGCCGCCGTGAAGCGCTCGGCGACGCCGCCGGCGGAGTGGTACTCGGCGCCGCGCAGGATCGCCCGCGTGAGACCGGAGCGGGCGTACCGCGCGGGGCCGATCACTCCGGCCCGGACACCGGCGGCCGAGGCCTGCTCGAAGACCGTGGGGTGGGGCTGCCACGTCTCGGGCACCATGCCCTCGTCCCAGCCGGAGAGCTGGTTGACCAGGCGGTCGGAGGCGCGGTCGAGCACGCGGTAGCCGACCATCCCGTGCCCGCCCGGGCGCAGGCCCGTCGTCAGGCTCGCCAGGGCCGCCGCGGTGGTCGTCGGGAAGCCCGAGACGAGCGTGGTGCCGCGGTTGAGGGCCGGAGCGAGCGTGCGCGAGTGGCCCCCGCGCTGGCGGAGGTTCGCGGCACCCAGGCCGTCGACGAGGACGACCACGATCCGCTCGACGCGGGGCGAGCCGAAGAGGCCGGGGCGGCCCAGGAGCGCGTCGAGGGCGCCCGGCAGGACGTCGGCGAGGCTCCGCCGCCCGTCGGGGGCTGGCGGTAGCATGTGGGTCATCGCGCCCAGTTTCGCACAGCGCCGCCGTCCCCGCCGGGCCGGTGCGGCGGAGCGTCCGCGTGAACGGGAGGGCCGGTCCCGTCCGCGGGGCGCCGTCTCCGCTCCGCCCGTCCCGTCGAGCGCCGCAGGGCGGTGCAGTCCCCCGCCGCCGCCCCGCGCCCGCCACCGAATCGAGTCATGAACGCTGCAGCCCCCTCCTCCGGATCCTCGCTCACCGAGCGCATCGAGGACGTCGACGTCTCGGCCGAGATGGAGGGGTCCTTCCTCGAGTACGCGTACTCGGTCATCTACTCGCGGGCCCTGCCCGACGCCCGCGACGGCCTCAAGCCGGTGCAGCGCCGGATCCTCTACATGATGAGCGAGATGGGGCTGCGGCCCGATCACGGCCACGTGAAGTCGGCCCGCGTGGTCGGCGAGGTGATGGGCAAGCTGCACCCGCACGGCGACGCCTCGATCTACGACTCCCTCGTCCGCCTCGCCCAGCCGTTCACGATGAGGGTCGCCCTCGTCGACGGGCACGGCAACTTCGGCTCCCTCGACGACGGCCCGGCCGCGGCCCGCTACACCGAGGCCCGCCTCGCCCCGGCCGCCACGGCCATGACCGAGCACCTCGGCGAGGACGTCGTCGACTTCGTCCCGAACTACGACAACTCGCACGACCAGCCCGAGGTCCTCCCCTCCGCGTTCCCGAACCTGCTGGTCAACGGGGCCAGCGGCATCGCCGTCGGCATGGCGACGAACATGGCGCCCCACAACCTCGTGGAGGTGATCGGGGCGGCCCGGCACCTGATCGCCCATCCCGACGCGTCCCTGGACGACCTGATGTCGTTCGTCCCCGGACCGGACTTCCCGAGCGGTGGCACGATCGTCGGCCTCGCCGGCGTGCGCGACGCCTACGCGACCGGCCGGGGCGGCTTCAAGACCCGCGCGCGCGTCTCGGTCGAGAGCATCACCGCGCGCAAGTCCGGCCTGATCGTCACCGAGCTGCCCTACCTCGTCGGCGCCGAGAAGGTCATCGACAAGATCAAGGACGGCGTCCAGAACAAGAAGCTCAGCGGCATCTCGGACGTCACCGACCTGACGGACCGGGACAACGGCCTCCGGCTCGTCATCGGGATCAAGACCGGCTTCAGCCCGGAGGCCGTCCTCGAGCAGCTCTACCGCTACACGCCCCTCGAGGACGCGTTCTCGATCAACAACGTCGCGCTGGTCGACGGCGGCCCGCGCACCCTCGGCCTGAAGGAGCTGCTGCAGGTCTACATCGGCCACCGGGTGCAGGTCGTCACCCGGCGGACCCGCTACCGACTGCGCAAGCGCCAGGAGCGGCTGCACCTGGTCGAGGGCCTGCTCATCGCGATCCTCGACATCGACGAGGTCATCCAGCTGATCCGCGGGAGCGACGACACCGCGGCGGCGCGGGCCCGGCTGATCGAGGTCTTCGACCTCAGCACCCTGCAGGCCGACTACATCCTCGAGCTCCAGCTCCGCCGCCTCACGAAGTTCTCGCGCATCGAGCTCGAGACCGAGCGCGACACCCTCCTCGCCGAGATCGCCGAGCTCGAGGCCCTCCTCGCCAGCCGCTCACGGATCGACGAGCTGGTCTCGGACGAGCTCGACGAGGTCGCCCAGCGCCTCGGGACCCCGCGGCGCACCCTGCTCACCGAGGCGCGTCCCTCCGTCGCCACCACCGGGCGGAAGGCCGCCGCGGTGCTCGAGATCGCGGACGTGCCCTGCCGGGTGCTGCTGAGCACCACCGGCCGCATGGTGCGGGTCGACCGCGACCCCGAGGCCGCTCCCCACCCCGAGCGCGCCACGCGCCGCTCGAAGCACGACGCCGTCCTCAGCGTGCTCGACACGACCAGCCGGACGGAGATCGGCGCGGTCACCAGCGCCGGTCGGCTCCTCCGCTTCTCGCCGGTCGACGTGCCCGCCGTCCCCTCCTCCTCGGTGCAGCTGGGCGCGGGCGTGCGCATGAGCGACTACCTCCCGCACCTGGCGAAGGACGAGCGGGTGCTCGCGCTCGTCGCCCTCGACGACGAGCGGCCGATCGCGCTCGGCACCCAGCAGGGCGTCGTCAAGCGCGTCGCGCCGGGCGAGCTGCCCAACCGCCCGGACATCGAGCTCATCGCCCTGAAGCCGAAGGACGCCGTCGTGGGCGCGGCCGCGTCGGGTGAGGAGGACGAGCTGGTCTTCGTCACCGGCGAGGCCCAGCTGCTGCGCTTCCCCGCGTCCGCCGTCCGCCCTCAGGGCCGGACCGCCGCGGGGATGGCCGGGGTCAAGCTGGCCGAGACCGACGACGTCGTGCACTTCGCCGTCGTCGCCGCCGAGGACCGGGACGAGGCCGTCGTCGCGACGGTCGCCGTCGACAGCTGGGCCCTCTCGGGGACCGACACCGGTAGTGCGAAGGTCTCGCCGTTCTCGGAGTTCCCCGCCAAGGGCAGGGCCACCGGCGGAGTCCGTGCGCAGCGCTTCCTCAAGGGTGAAACCGCCCTCGGAGTGGCGTGGGTCGGCCCCGGTCCCGCGCACGCGCTCGAGGCCGACGGCTCGGTCGCCGCGCTGCCCGACTCCGGGATGAAGCGCGACGGCTCCGGCGTGGCGCTCGCGGCGCCGATCGCGACGATCGGAGCGGCGCCCGAGGTGTTCTGAGCCCCGCGGCTCAGACGTCGATGCGGTCCCGCGACAGCGACTCGGACCCGCGGACGATGAACTCCTTGCGGGGCGCCACGTCGTTGCCCATCAGCAGCTCGAACACCCGGCCGGCGTTCTCGGCGTCCGCTACCCGCACCCGGCGGAGGGTGCGGCGGGAGCGGTCCATGGTCGTCGTGGCCAGCTGGTCCGCGTCCATCTCGCCGAGCCCCTTGTAGCGCTGGATCGGGTCCTGGTAGCGGCGGCCCGCCTTGCCGAGGGCCGCGAGCACGCTCTGCAGCTCCTTCTCGGAGTAGGTGTAGATCGTCTCGTTCGGCTTCTTCCCCGCGTTCATCACCACGAGCCGGTGCAGCGGAGGCACGGCGGCGAAGACGCGCCCCGCCTCGACGAGCGGCCGCATGTAGCGGAAGAAGAGCGTGAGCAGCAGGGTGCGGATGTGGGCGCCGTCGACGTCGGCGTCGCTCATCAGGATGATCTTCCCGTAGCGGGCGGCCGAGAGGTCGAAGGAGCGGCCGGAGCCGGCTCCGATCACCTGGATCATCGAGGCGCACTCGGCGTTCGAGAGCATGTCGGCGATGCTCGCCTTCTGCGTGTTGAGGATCTTCCCCCGGATCGGCAGCAGGGCCTGGTACTCGCTGTTGCGGGCGAGCTTGGCGGTGCCGAGGGCGGAGTCGCCCTCGACGATGAAGAGCTCGCTGTTCTCGACGTCGCTGCTGCGGCAGTCGACCAGCTTCGCCGGAAGGGAGGAGGACTCCAGCGCGTTCTTGCGGCGCTGCGTCTCCTTGTGCGCGCGGGCCGAGATCCGCGACTTCATCTCGGCGACGACCTTCTCGAGGAGCTGGGAGGTCTGCGCCTTGTCCTCGCGGCGCGTCGAGGAGAACACCGCGCCCAGCGTCGAGGCGATGGTGGAGGCGACGATCGCGCGGACGGCGGGCGTGCCCAGCACCTCCTTCGTCTGGCCTTCGAACTGCGGCTCAGGGAGCCGCACGGTCAGCACGGCGCTGAGCCCGGCGAGGACGTCGTCCTTCTCGAGCTTGTCCGAGCCGACCTTGAGGCGGCGGGCGTTCGCCTCCACCTGGGAGCGGAGCAGCTTCAGCAGGCCCTGCTCGAAGCCGGTCTGGTGCGTCCCGCCTTTGGGCGTCGAGATGATGTTCACGAAGCTGCGCATCACCGTCTCGTAGCCGGTGCCCCAGCGCAGGGCGATGTCGACCTCGCAGGTGCGCTCCACCTCGGTGGGCACCATGGCGCCGCCGGGGGTCAGCACCGGCACGGTCTCGGTGAAGGTGCCGGAGCCGGTGAGGCGCAGCACCTCGGTCACGGGGGCGTCGGGGGCGAGGAACTCGACGAACTCCGAGATGCCGCCGTCGTAGCGGAACATCTCGGCGCGGCGCTCGTCCGCCCGGTCGTCGACGATGTCGATCGTCAGGCCGGGGACGAGGAACGCGGTCTGCCGGGCGCGCGTCACCAGGTCGTCCGTCTGGAACGAGGCGCCCTTCGTGAAGATCTGGCGGTCGGCCCAGTAGCGCACGCGCGTACCGGTGACGCCCTTGGCGACCTTCCCGACGACCGTCAGCTCCGACCCGTTCTCGAACGGCGTGAACGGAGCGTCGGGGGTGGGCTCGCCCGCGTCGGCGAAGCGCCCGGGCTCCCCCCGGTGGAACGACATCCGGTAGGTGCGGCCGTTGCGGTCGACCTCGACGTCGAGGCGCTCCGAGAGCGCGTTGACCACGGAGGCGCCGACGCCGTGCAGACCGCCGGACGCCGCGTAGGACCCGGAGCCGAACTTGCCGCCCGCGTGCAGCTTCGTGAACACGACCTCGACTCCGGAGAGCCCCGTCTTCGGCTCGATGTCGACCGGGATCCCGCGCGCGCGGTCGCGCACCTCGACGCTGCCGTCGGCGTGCAGGAGCACGCTGATCTCGGTCCCGTGCCCGGCCAGCGCCTCGTCGACGGAGTTGTCGATGACCTCCCAGAGGCAGTGCATGAGGCCGCGCGAGTCGGTCGATCCGATGTACATGCCGGGCCGCTTCCGGACCGCCTCGAGACCCTCGAGGACGGAGAGGTGGCGGGCGTTGTAGTCGGTGGAGGCCATCCGCCCAGTCTACTTTCGGGAACCGCTCCGGCCGCGGTGGCGCGGCACCCGACGACAGCACGATGGCCGCTCGGCGCGGGGCCCCTACGCGCAGAGCGAAATGCCGACCGATCGACTCCGTGCGGAAACAATCGCGTGCTTGGATGGGTTCCACTAAGCAGAGATCGAAGAACGAGTGCAGGAGGCCAAGTCATGTCGACCACAGCAACCCAGAACGGCGTGGACGAGCTCGCCGGTGCCCACCAGCTCTCCGCCGCCGACCGCTGCGACAGCTGCGGTGCCCAGGCGTACATCCGAGTGGTCGTGAACAACGGAGAACTGCTGTTCTGCGCGCACCACGGGAAGAAGTACCAGGAGAAGCTCTCCAGCATCGCCCAGAGCTGGCACGACGAGTCCGCCCGACTCTTCGAGGAGCAGCGCCCCTAGCGCGTCCCCGATCAGCCCGGACGGCGCGTCAGCGCCCTACCGACCGACACCGAGCCGCTTCGCGATCACATCGCGAGCGGCTCGTGCCGTTTCATCGACCAGGCGGAGACGCTCGTCCGACGGGGAGTAGGCGTCGCCGAGGGCGCGCCGCAGGATCGCGTCCGCGAGCGAGGGGTTCTTCGCGAGGACGGGGCCGTGCAGGTGCGTGCCCAGAAGGCCTCCCTCCGCGTAGCCCTCGTGGCCGGCGCCGTCGCCGGTGCCGTGCAGCACTCGGCCGAGCGCGTTCTCGGGCGCGATCCCCGTCATCCGGCGCTCGTGGTTCTCGAATCCGACGAGGACGCCGCCCGGCGTCTCGACGAGGAGGTCGTCGGTCGCGCGCTCGCCCGTGACCGAGTCTCCGGGGAACAGCCCGATCCCCCGGGCGCCGCCCGCGGCCGTGCTGATCGAACCGGCCAGCATCTCCCAGCCGGCTCCGACCGCGACCACCTGAGTGCCCTGGTCGACCCAGGCCCGCAGCGTCGGCGCGATCTCGTGGAGGAGTGCCAGGACGCCCGGGAGGTCCTCGTCCGCTCCCGTCCCGGCGACCACGACGTCCGGACGGACCTCGGCGTCGGAGGCGGCCGCCAGCGGCACCACCTCCGCCTCGACGCCCGACCAGCGCGCCCGAGCCGCGAGGACCCGGGCGTTCGCCGCGTCGCCGTTGCTGTCCAGGACGTCGGGAGCGAGCACGGCGATGCGGAGGGTGGTCACGCGGTCTCCTCGCGGTTGGTGACGAGCTGCAGGTGCGCACGGGTGCGGCGCATCGAATCGGCCGAGAAGACGATGGTCTTCCGGCCGGAGGCGGGGGTCGGCAGAGCGAGGAACGCGTCGAGCGCGCGGCCCAGGTCCTCGTCGACGGAATCGACGCGGACGCCGTCGTAGCGCAGGTGCAGCGCCGCCTCGTGCGCCTTCGACCCCGAGACGACTCTGACGTGCCCGAGCACGGAGGTGTCCACGGGCCAGAAGTAGGAGGGGTCTCGGACGTCGGAGCCGATCGCGAGCATGATCTGCTCGGTCCCCTCGGGGATCTCCGCGATGTTCAGGCGGTAGCTCGCCGGGTTCTGGACCAGGACGAACTCGACCTCGTGGCCGCGCACGGTGACGATCTCGCCCCGCCCGAAGACGGGGTCGATGCTCGAGAGCGCGGAGGCGGCGAGGGCCGGGTCGAAGCGCTCAGCGAGCACGGCGCGGGCCGTGGAGACGGCCGCCGCGGCGTCCACCGCGTAGTGGACGCCCCGTGCGGGGAGCCGGACCTCGAGCGGGTCGCCGTCGCTGATGATGCGCGCGGCCGCTCCCGTCGTGCTCTCGACGACGGTGGTCGCACGGTCGGTCCCGGCCTCCGCCTCTGCGGCGTAGCCGAGACCGCCGGACGCGGAGTCGCGGACGCAGGAGGAGACGCCGTACCAGCGGATCCGCTCGTCGGGGAGGGAGGTCGCGACATCGGCGACGTGGCGGTCGTCGGCGTTCAGCACGACGGGACCGGTCGCGCGGGAGGCGATGATGCCGAGCATCCGGGCGACCATGGCCGGATCGAAGAAGCGGTCGATCTGGTCGACCACCACGTTCGTCAGCAGGACGACGCGGGGGCGCATCCGGGGCGCGAGGCGCGCGCCGTGACCCTCGTCCATCTCGAGGACGGCGATGTCGGCGTCGATCCGTCCGCGGAGGTCCGCCCGCTCCAGGAGCGCGGAGGTCAGCCCCTGGGCGATGTTGGCCGTCGACGGGTTGGTGAAGACCCGGAGCCCGTGCGCGCGGAGCACCGCGACCAGCATCTTGGTCGTGGTCGACTTGCCCGCCGATCCCGTGACGACCACGAGGCCGTCCCGGAACCCGTCGAGCACCGCGGGCAGGAATCCGGGCGCGACGCGGTTCACCACGAGTCCGGGCACGGCGGATCCCCCGCCGGGCTTCCGGACCCGCGCGGCGAACCGGGCGGCCCTCCCGAGGAGTACCGCCGGCGCGTAGCGGATCACCGGCCTACTCGAGGTAGTCGCGGAGCGACTGCGAGCGGGACGGGTGGCGGAGCTTGGCCATCGTCTTGGACTCGATCTGACGGATACGCTCGCGCGTCACGCCGAAGGTGTCGCCGATCTGGTCGAGCGTCTTCGGCATGCCGTCGCCGAGGCCGAAGCGCATGCGGATCACGCCGGCCTCGCGCTCCGAGAGCGAGTCGAGCAGCGACTCCAGCTGCTTCTGCAGCATGGTGAAGCCCACGGCGTCGGCCGGGACGACCGCCTCGGTGTCCTCGATGAGGTCGCCGAACTCGCTGTCGCCGTCCTCGCCCAGGGGCGTGTGCAGCGAGATCGGCTCGCGCCCGTACTTCTGCACCTCGATGACCTTCTCGGGGGTCATGTCGAGCTCGCGCGAGAGCTCCTCGGGCGTGGGCTCGCGGCCCAGGTCCTGGAGCATCTGGCGCTGCACGCGGGCCAGCTTGTTGATGACCTCGACCATGTGCACCGGGATGCGGATGGTGCGGGCCTGGTCGGCCATCGCGCGGGTGATCGCCTGGCGGATCCACCACGTGGCGTAGGTCGAGAACTTGAAGCCCTTGGTGTAGTCGAACTTCTCGACCGCACGGATGAGGCCCAGATTGCCCTCCTGGATGAGGTCGAGGAACTGCATCCCGCGACCGGTGTAGCGCTTCGCGAGGCTGACGACGAGCCGGAGGTTCGCTCCGAGCAGGTGGCTCTTCGCGCGCTGGCCGTCCTTCGCGACCCAGCGCAGCTCGCGGACGAGCTCCGGGCTGAGGTCGGTCGAGTTGGCGAGCTTGTCCTCGGCGAACAGGCCGGCCTCGATGCGCATCGCGAGCTCGACCTCCTCGGCCGCGTTCAGGAGCGCGACCTTGCCGATCTGCTTCAGGTAGTCCTTGACCGGGTCGGCGGTGGCGCCGGTGATCGCGGTCGAGTAGACCGGAACCTCGTCGTCCTCTCCGCCGAACGACAGGACGAGCGCACCACTCGGGAGCGGCTCGGCCGGAGCGGCGACGGCAGCGGCGGCCGGGGCCTCCGGCGTCTCCGCGTCGTCCTTCGCGTCGGTCTCGGTGTCCTCGGCGACGACCTCGGTCTCCTCCTCCTCTGCCGCCTCGTCGGGCTCGACGGCGTCGGTCGGCTCCTCCTCGGTGTCGGCGGGAGCGGCGGCCTTGGTCGTGGCGCGCGAGCGGGTCGTCTTGGCCGCGGTGGTCTTGGCCGCCGTGGTCTTCGCCGCGGGCTTGCGCGCCGCGGGCTTCTTGGTGGTCGTCGTCACGTCGTCGTCGACGGCGTCGAGCGTTGCGGTCTTGGTAGCTCTGGTGGCCATGGCGGCACCTCTCCATCCGTTGCGTCCCGGGGGCGGGCGGCGCGGGAAGGCGTCGTCCGTCGGTGGGCATTACGAGGACCCATGTCAAGTCGAGGACGTCGCACGCCCGACGTGGGCCTGGTGCTCCTCGACCCGAACGGGTCCTATTGACAATTATTGCACGTCTGAGTAGTGCAGCCGTGCGGTGCGGTGCGAGTGGGGCTCGATCCGGCGGGATCCGGGCCGTTCCGCTGGGACATCGCGTCTGCAGAAGGGGGGATCGACGGGGACGACCGTCAGCGCCCCGCGCGGCCGCGGCGCATCCGGTCACTCAGTGCAACCCAGAGAGGGGCCACGGTTATTCCCTCGTCCTCGGCCAGGCGGCGGCGGGTCCGGCGGCGCGCGACGACGAGTCCGACGACTCCGGCGCCGACCACCACGTACTGCACGCACCACGCCAGGCGGAAGTGCTCGAGCGAGTAGGTCTGCTCGGAGGAGGCACCGGGACCGGCCAGTGCGTCGAGGATCAGGCCGATCGCGAACATCATCGTGAAGCTGGCCAGGAACCCGCCCACGTTCACGACGCCGTTGGCCGCGCCGAGGCTCCGCGAGGGGTTGAACGTGCGGGCGAAGTCGAACCCGATCATGGAGCCGGGGCCGCCCGCTCCGACGACGATCAGGAGCAGCACCACGAGCCAGTACGGCGGGATGCCGGGCCAGAGCAGCACGACGGTCCAGGCGACCGCCATCGCCGAGACGATCCCGAGCACGAGGTTGCTGCGGCGCATGGGGTGGCGAGCGGTCAGGACGCCGAGCACCGGCCCGACGACGATCCCCGCGATCACGACGATCGTGAGGGTCGGCGCGGCGACGGTCGGCGGCAGGCCGATCGCGTAGACGAGGAAGGGGTAGCCCCAGAGCAGCGTGAACACCGTGCCGGAGGACTGCGTGACGAAGTGCGACCAGAAGCCGAGCTGCGTCCCCGGCCGGCGCAGGCTCACTCCGAGCTGCGCGATCGTCGCCCGGAGCGTCGGGGGCACCACCGTGATCGGCTCGGTGCGCGGCGGAACGTCGGCGACCAGGAGGAGCACGCCGAGGAAGGACACGGCCCCGAGGCCGGCGGCGCTGAGGAACGCGGGCTCCCAGCCGAACGTGTGGAGGATCGCCGCGAACGGGAGTGCGGAGAGGATCTGGCCCACCTGGCCGATGTTGCCGATCCACTGCGAGAGCTGCGGCACGATCGGTCCGCTGAACCAGGTGACCGTGAGGCGGATCACGGAGGTGAAGATCGCGGCGTCCCCCGCTCCCAGCAGGATCCGCCCGACGATCGCGACGCCGATGCCCGGCGCGATCGCGACCACGACCTGGCCCGCCATCATCAGGGCCGTGCCCGAGAGGATCAGGGTCCGCGGGCCGAACCGGTCGATGAGGATCCCGACCGGGATCTGCATCCCGGCGTAGACGATCAGCTGGACGACGGCGAGCGACGAGAGGACGGCGGCGGCCACCCCGAACCGCTCCGCGGCGTCCACTCCTGCGACGCCCAGCGTCGTGCGGTCCAGGACCGCGACGAGGTAGGCGAACGCTCCGGCACCGAAGACGAACCAGGCTCGACGATCACGCACTCGTCCGATCCTACGGCCGCTCAGGAGGCGGTGGGCTCCTCGCCCGGGCGGCGGATCGCGAGGAACTTCTCGAGCTCGGCGGCGATCGCGTCGGCGCTGGGCACGAAGCCGTCCTCGTCGGTGAGCGGCGAGCGGAGGCTCGTCCCCTCCATGTAGGTGTCGTGCCGCGCCTCGAGGGCCGAGACCAGCTTCTGCAGCTCGTCGTTGCCGCCGACCTGCTCGTCGACCTTGCCGAGGAACTCCCGCCCGCTCTCGCGCAGGCGGTCCGTCGGGAAGATGAGGCCGGTCGACGCCGAGATGCTCTCGAGCGCCGCGACCGCCGCCTGCGGGTACTCGGTGTCCGACAGGTAGTGGGGGATGAGCAGCGCGAAGCCGACCACGGTCAGACCGCGCTCGTAGAGGCGCAGCTCGAGCAGGTGGAGGACGTTCGAGGGCACCTGCGTGTGCGGCTTCCAGACCGACATCGCCTCGATCAGGTCCTCGCGGTTGCCGCTCACGGTGACGCCGACGGGCCGGGTGTGCGGCACGGGCATCGGGATCGCCTGGACCCACGTGGTCGAGGCGACGTCGAGCCGCTCGAGGAGGGAGACCACCGCGCGGGTGAACCGCTCCCACTGGAAGTCGGGCTCGAAGCCGGTGAGCAGGAGGAACGGCTGGCGCAGCTCGTCGTGCGCGAGCGAGAGCCGGAGCATCGCAGGACGGTAGTCGGTCAGGTGGTCCTGGTCGAACGTGATGATGGGGCGGCGGGCCCGGTAGTCGAGCAGCTGATCCTGGTCGAAGACCGCGACCCCGCGGTGCTCGAGGGTCTCGAAGAGGTACTCCCCCAGCTGCCCCACCGCTCCCCCGGCGTCGGCCGAGCCGGTCAGGCCCGCGACGAGGTGCAGCCCGCGCGGGATCTCGGAGAGGTCGCCCTCGATCTCGAACAGGTCTTCCGGATCCAGCATGCGTCCAGTCTAAACGGGGGTCCCGGCGCCCCGGCCGGGTCCGCTGAGCCCTCAGCGAACAGCGCCTAGCATTGCCGCCATGCCCCTCTCCTCTCTCGAGTACTCGACCGTTCCCGCCTCCGACATCGACACCGACGCCCTCGTCCTCGGCGTCGCCCCGGGACCCGACGGTCCCCGGCTCGTCGGCGCGGAGGGCTTCGAGGAGCTGGCCCCCGCGCTGAGCGCGCTCGGCGCGACCGGCGCGGCCGAGACGCTCGTGCGCGTGCCGTCCTCGGTCCGTGCCGGAGTGATCGTGCTCGTCGGACTCGGCTCGGCGGAGCCCGACGACACCGCGCTGCGGAACGCCGCGGGCGCCGCCGTCCGCCTGCTCGCGGGGTCCGCCTCCGTGGCACTCTCCCTCCCCGCCGGCTCCGACGGCACGCTCGCCGCGGTCGCCGAGGGCGCCGCGCTCGGCTCCTACTCCTTCACCGCCTTCCGCGGCAGCACCGCCGCCGCGGCGAAGGCGCCCGTCGAGCACGTCGTCCTGCTGGGCGGCGGCGAGTCGGCCGACCCCGCCGTCCTGGACCGGGCGCTCGTGCTCGGCCGCGCGGTCGGCACGGTGAAGGACCTCGTCAACACTCCCCCGTCGCACCTCTACCCGCAGACGCTGGCCGAGGCCGTGCAGACCGGCGCAGAGGGACTGCCCCTCGAGGTCACCGTCTGGGACGAGGAGGCCCTCGCGGAGGAGGGGTTCGGCGGCATCCTCGGAGTCGGCAGCGGCTCCTCCCGCCCGCCCCGCCTCGTGAAGGTCGCCTACGCGCCCGAGGGCGCGAGCACCCACCTCGCCCTGGTCGGCAAGGGCATCACCTTCGACAGCGGCGGACTCTCGCTCAAGCCGCCGGCCTCGATGATCGGGATGAAGACCGACATGGCGGGCGCGGCGACCGTGTACGCCGTCGTGCGCGCCATCGCGGAGCTCGGCCTCCCGCTCCGCGCGACCGCCTGGCTCTGCATCGCCGAGAACCTCCCCTCCGGGACCGCGATCCGCCCGGACGACGTGCTGACCGTGCGCGGCGGGACCACGGTGGAGGTGCTGAACACCGACGCCGAGGGCCGACTGGTGCTCGCCGACGGCCTCGTCGCCGCCAGCGAGGAGCAGCCCGATGCGATCATCGACGTCGCGACGCTGACCGGCGCCTCCGTGGTCGCCCTCGGCAACCGGACCGTCGGCGCTCTGGGCGACGACGAGCTGGTCTCCCGCGTCCTCGACGCCGCCCGCGCGGCGGGAGAGCCCTTCTGGCAGATGCCCCTCCCCGCGGAGCTGCGACCGCTGCTCAACTCGGACGTCGCCGACATCGCGAACGTCAAGCCGGGCAACACCGCCGGCGGCATGCTCCTCGCCGGCCACTTCCTCCGCGAGTTCGTCGGGAAGCGCGGCGAGGGCGAGGACGCGACCACGATCCCGTGGGCGCACCTCGACATCGCCGGCCCCTCGAGCAACGGAGGCGGCGGCTACGGCTTCACCGGAGCCGGCGCCACGGGGGTCTCGGTGCGCGCGCTGATCGCCCTGGCCGAGGGCTTCGCGAGCGCGTAGTAGGGTCGACGGGGCGGGAGATCCCGCCTCGTCCCCCTCCCGATCCGCTCGGCGCTCAGCGCCGGAGCCGGTCGGCCGGGAAGCGGGACCGCACGTCGCGAGGGAGTCACTGGGTGTCGGAAGAGCGCTACGACCTGGTCGTGCTCGGAGGTGGCAGCGGCGGGTACGCGGCGGCCCTCCGGGCGACGCAGCTCGGGATGAGCGTCGCGCTCGTGGAGCGCGACAAGCTCGGCGGCACCTGCCTGCACCGGGGATGCGTGCCCACCAAGGCCCTGCTGCACGCCGCCGAGCTGGCGGACGGCGCCCGCGAGGGAGAGAAGTACGGCGTGCTCTCGAGCTTCACCGGGATCGACATGGCGGGCGTCACGCGCTACCGCGAGGGCGTCGTCGCCGGCAAGTACAAGGGGCTCCAGAGCCTCGTGTCCTCGCGCGGCATCACGGTCGTCACGGGCGAGGGCCGTCTCACCGCGCCCGGCACGGTGACCGTCGGCGAGCACGTGCTCCACGGCGCGTCGATCGTCGTCGCCACCGGGTCCGCCTCCCGCACCCTCCCCGGGATCGAGATCGGCGGCCGCATCCTGACGAGCGACCAGGCTCTCGAGCTCGACCACGTGCCCGCGAGCGTCGTCGTCCTGGGCGGCGGAGTGATCGGCGTCGAGTTCGCGAGCGTCTGGCGCTCGTTCGGCGCCGAGGTCACGATCGTCGAGGCCCTCCCCCACCTCGTCCCCAACGAGGACGAGAGCGTCAGCAAGCAGCTGGAGCGCGCCTTCCGCAAGCGGGGCATCGCCTTCCAGCTGGGATCTCGCGTCGCGTCGGTCTCGCAGAGCGAGGGCGGCGTCTCCGTGTCGCTCGAGAGCGGCGCCACGGTGGAGGGCGAGATCCTGCTGGTCGCCGTCGGCCGCGGCCCGGTGACCGCGGGCATCGGCCTCGAGGAGGCCGGGGTCCGCCTCGACCGCGGCTACGTGCTGACCGACGAGCGCCTGCAGACCTCCGTCCCCGGCGTGTACGCCGTGGGCGACATCGTGCCGGGGCTCCAGCTCGCGCACCGGAGCTTCCAGCAGGGGATCTTCGTCGCGGAGGAGATCGCCGGTCTGGGCCCGCAGGTCGTCTCGGACGTCAACGTCCCGAAGGTGACCTACAGCGACCCCGAAGTGGCCTCCGTCGGCCTCGGCGAGGCCCGCGCGATCGCCGAGTACGGCGCCGAGCGCGTCGCCGTGTACGACTACGGCCTCGGCGGCAACGCCCGGAGCACGATCATCGGGACCACCGGCTCCGTGAAGGTCGTGCGCCTGGTCGACGGCCCGGTCGTCGGCGTGCACATGGTCGGAGCCCGCGTCGGCGAGCTGATCGGCGAGGCTCAGCTCATCGTGAACTGGGAGGCGCATCCCGAGGACGTCGCGCCCCTCGTGCACGCGCACCCCACTCAGAACGAGGCGCTCGGCGAGGCGCACCTCGCTCTGGCCGGGAAGCCGCTGCACGCCCTGTAGAACCACTGCGGTGCGGCGACCCGCCGCTTCCGCATCAGTAAGCTGGACATCGAAACACAAGCGTCTTAAGGAGACAGGCTCATGAGCGAATCCGTCAGCCTCCCGGCACTCGGAGAGAGTGTCACGGAAGGAACGGTCACCCGCTGGCTGAAGAACGTCGGGGACCGCGTCGAGGTGGACGAGCCCCTGCTCGAGGTCTCGACCGACAAGGTCGACACCGAGATCCCGTCGCCCGTCGCGGGAGTGATCGAGGAGATCCTCGTCCAGGAGGACGAGACCGTCGAGGTCGGCGCCGAGCTGGTGCGCATCGGAGACGGCTCCGGAGCCGCGTCGGCGTCCGAGCCCGAGGCTCCCGCCGAGGAGGCCCCCGAGGTCCAGGCCGCCGAGACCGAGGCCACTGACGAGGCGACCCCGTCGGTGGACGCCGAGAGCGACGCCGAGGCTCCCGCCCCGGCCGAGCCCGAGCCCGCCCCGGCCGCCGAGAAGCCCGCCGCCCCCGAGGCCGCGGCTCCCGCTCCGTCGGCTCCCGCCCCGGCCGCCGCGAGGGCGAAGAACGGGAGGAAGGACAGCTTGGCGCCGGTCTTCTCCTGGAAGCTCTTCTTGACCGAG
>NZ_PSUU01000045.1:0-28000 GCF_002932015.1 Rathayibacter sp. AY1H3 | reverse complement strand
GGCGGCACCATGGCCGACCCGGGCAGCGTCGCCTACAACTTCGCGCGCAAGGGCGTCATCTCCGTGCCCCACGGAGAGAGCGTCACCGAGGACGACGTGCTCGGCGCGGTCCTCGACTTCGGTGTCGACGACGTGCTCGACCACGGCGAGAGCTTCGAGGTCCGCGTCGAGCCGAGCGAGCTCGTCCCGGCCCGCTCGGCCCTGCAGGAGGCGGGCATCGACTACGACTCCGCCGACATCGAGTTCGTCGCCTCCCTCCAGGTCGAGGCCGACGCCGAGACGGCTCGCAAGGTCTTCCGCCTGATCGACGCGCTCGAGGACTCGGACGACGTGCAGAACGTCTACACCAACCTCGACATCACGGCAGAGGTGCGCGCCGAGCTCGAGAACGAGGAGTGACGCGGTGAGTTCGGCCCGATCCTGGAGGGCGGCCTGATGCGCGTCCTCGGGATCGACCCCGGGCTCACCCGCTGCGGCGTCGGCATCGTCGACGTCTCGCGCGACCGCCGCGCGACCCTCGTGCACGTGACGGTCCTCCGAACACCGCCCGATGACGCGCTGGAGCGCCGCCTGCTGGCCCTCGGCGACGGGCTCGAGGCACTGCTAGACGAGCACCGCCCCGACGCCGTCGCGATCGAGCGGGTCTTCGCTCAGAACAACGTCAGCACCGTGATGGGCATCGCGCAGATCAGCGGCGTCGCCCTCGTCGCGGCGGCCCGGCGCGGGCTCCCGGTCGGGATGCACACGCCGAGCGAGGTGAAGGCCGCCGTCACCGGCTACGGAGCCGCGGACAAGCGCCAGGTTACCGCGATGATCCAGCGCGTCCTCCGGCTCGACGCCCCGCCGCGGCCGGCCGACGCGGCCGACGCCCTCGCCCTGGCCGTCTGCCACGCCTGGCGGGCCCCTCTCGCGCCCTCCTCCGGGTCGGCGGGAGCCGGTGCCGACGGAGCGGCGGGCGGCACAGCAGCGCAGCGGGCGTGGCGCGCCGCCGAGGCCGCGAGTCGAACGCCTGTTCGAGCATCTAGACTGACGCGGTGATCTCCTCCCTCCGCGGCACCGTCCTCTCCGCCCGCGGGAGTCTCGCCGTCCTCGACGTCCACGGCGTCGGCTACGCGGTGAACGTGACCCCGCAGCACGCGCTCGAGATGCGCGTCGGCGACGAGACCACGGTCAGCACCGTGCTCGTCGTCCGCGAGGACTCGCTCACCCTCTACGGCTTCCCCGACGAGGAGCAGCTGGAGATCTTCGAGCTGCTGATCGGCGTGACCGGCGTCGGCCCGAAGTCCGCCCTCGGCGTGCTCGGCGCGGTCGAGCCGGACCGGATCGCGCAGGCGGTCGCCGACGAGGACGACGCGGTGTTCCGGAAGGTCAGCGGCATCGGCCCGAAGACGGCCAAGCTGATCATCCTGTCGCTCGCCGGCAAGGTGACCGTCCGTCCGCGCGCCGCCCGCGGCTCCGGTCCCGCCGCCACCGCCGCGCAGAACGTGCTCGCGGCGCTCGTCGGCCTGGGCTGGCCCGAGCGCACCGCGGCCGATGTGGTCGACGAGATCCTGCTCGACGCGCAGGCCTCCGACGCCGCGAACGTGCAGGCGCTGCTCCGGCTCGCCCTCGCCCGCCTCGGTCCGGCGGCCCGCTCGTGAGCGACGAGGTGCTGGGCGCCGAGGTCGCCTCGGAGGCCGAGGTCGCCTTCGAGGGTGCACTGCGCCCCAGGAACCTCAGCGAGTTCGTCGGCCAGCGCAAGGTGCGCGGCCAGCTCGAGCTGCTGCTCAAGGCCGCGGCCATGCAGGGCCGGACCCCGGACCACATCCTGCTGGCGGGCCCGCCCGGGCTCGGCAAGACGACCCTCGCGATGATCGTGGCGGAGGAGAGCTCCTCGCCCCTGCGGCTCTCCAGCGGCCCCGCGATCCAGCACGCGGGCGACCTCGCCGCCGTCCTCTCCTCGCTGCTGCCCGGCGAGATCCTCTTCATCGACGAGATCCACCGCATGGCGCGCTCCGCGGAGGAGATGCTCTACCTCGCGATGGAGGACTTCCGGATCGACATCATGGTCGGCAAGGGGGCGGGAGCGACGTCCGTCCCGCTGGATCTCGCCCCGTTCACGCTCGTCGGCGCCACGACCCGCTCCGGCCTGCTGCCCAATCCGCTCCGCGACCGCTTCGGCTTCACCGCGCACCTCGAGTTCTACGCGGAGGACGAGCTGCGGCAGGTGCTCGCCCGGGCGGCACGGCTGCTCGAGCTCGACATCGACGCGGACGCGATCGCAGAGATCGCCGGCCGCTGCCGAGGCACCCCGCGCATCGCCAACCGCCTGCTCCGGCGGGTGCGGGACTTCGCCCTGGTCCACGGCGGACGGGCCGACGTGACCGCCGTCCGCGCGGCGCTGGAGCTCTATGACGTCGACGCACTCGGACTCGACCGGCTCGACCGCGCGGTGATGGAGATCGTGCTGACCCGCTTCGACGGCGGGCCGGTCGGCCTGAACACCCTCGCCGTGTCGGTGGGGGAGGAGGCGGAGACGGTCGAGGCCGTCGTCGAGCCGTTCCTCGTGCGGATCGGATTGCTGACCCGGACGCCGCGGGGCCGCGTGGCGACCCCCGCCGCCTACCGCCACTTCGGCATCGACCCCCGGGGGACGGCGGCTCAGCCGCCCCTGTTCCCCGATGATCTATGATTCTCTAGGCCCGACGGGCCGCTCGATCCGCTCCGCCTCGACCTGAGGCCGCGCGGCGGATCGCCCATCCACTCCGGAAGGCCCACCCATGGATCCGACGATCATCCTGCTCGTCCTGCTGCTCGCCGTGATGATCATCTTCATGTTCCGCAACAACAAGAAGCGCCAGCGCGACGCGGAGAGCATGAAGAACAACCTCCAGCCGGGGGTGGAGCTCATGACCGGCTCCGGCCTCTTCGGCACCGTCGTGTCGATCGACGACGAGGCGAACAAGATCGTCATCGAGTCGACCCCCGGCACGCTGCTGACCATCCACCGTCAGGCGATCGCCCGCCTCATCGACCCGAGCGAGAACGCCGTCGCCGTCGACACCGAGGACGAGGCCGACCCGCTGACCGCGACCGGCTCGCCCGAGTTCGGCGAGCGCGACTCCGCGCACCGCGACCCGCTGGTGGACCCGGTCGAGCGCGACCGCCGCCCCGACGCGCAGTAGTCTCCTGGTCGGGCCGGGCGCATCGGCGCCCGCCCGCCCTTCTCCACGCCCGGGCGACCCCGGGCCGATCACCGTCGACCGAAGAGAAAGCTGAGCCCTGGGTGGCCGCATCAACCCCCGTCCGGAAGGCCCGCCGCTCCCTGAGCTGGCTCGGTGTCCTGATCCTCGCTCTCGTCGGACTCAACACGGCGGCCGTCCTCTGGGGCGGCGGCTCCTGGACGCCGAAGCTCGCCCTCGACCTCGAGGGCGGCACGCAGATCGTCCTGCAGCCGCAGCTGAACGACGGCGACACCGTCTCGTCGGAGCAGCTGACGCAGGCCGTCTCGATCATCCGCCAGCGCATCGACGCGTCCGGCGTCTCCGAGGCCGAGATCACGACCCAGGGCTCGAGCAACATCGTCGTCTCGATCCCGGGCACGCCCGACGACGAGACGCTCCAGCGCATCGAGGCCTCGGCGAAGCTCGACTTCCGCCCGGTCCTCGTCGCGAGCCAGGCCACCAACAGCTCGGTCGGCGGCGACGCGACGTCCTCGCCCACGCCGACGCCCGTCGACCCGTCGCTCTCGACGGAGCCGACCGCCTCGCCGACGAACGCGAGCGACCTCGCCTACCTCACGCCGGCGCTCGAGGCCCAGTACACCTCGTTCGACTGCGCGTTCCTCAACGGCCAGGACCCGAACCTCGCCCCGGCCGACCAGCCGCTCATCACCTGCGACGACAGCGGGACGGTGAAGTACGTCCTCGGCCCGGTGGAGATCACCGGCGAGGACATCTCGGACGCCTCGAACGGCCTGATGACGACCTCCTCCGGCGCCAGCACCGGCACCTGGGCCGTCAACCTCTCGTTCGACGACCAGGGCACGCAGGCCTTCGGCGACGTGACCTCGCGCCTCGTGGCGCTGCAGGGTGCGCAGAACCAGTTCGCGATCGTCCTCGACGGCCGGGTCATCTCGGCCCCGTCGACGAACGCCGCCATCACCGACGGCAACGCGCAGATCTCGGGCTCCTTCACCCAGGAGTCGTCGAAGACGCTCGCCGACCAGCTCAAGTACGGCGCGCTGCCGATCGGCTTCCAGGTCCAGAGCTCGGACAGCATCTCGGCGACGCTCGGCTCCGCCCAGCTCGCCAGCGGCCTGCTCGCCGGCCTCATCGGCCTGATCCTCGTCATCGTCTACTCCATCGCGCAGTACCGCGTGCTCGGAGCCGTCACGATCGCCTCGCTGCTCGTCGCGGCGATCGTCACCTACCTCGTCGTCACGCTGCTGTCCTGGCGGGAGGGACTGCGCCTCTCGCTCGCAGGAGTCGCGGGTCTCATCGTCGCGATCGGCATCACGGCCGACTCGTTCATCGTGTACTTCGAGCGCATCCGCGACGAACTGCGCGACGGACGCGGCCTCGAGTCCGCCGTCGAGTCCGGCTGGCGGCGCGCGCTGCGCACGATCTTCGCGTCCGACATGGTGAACCTGCTCGCCGCGGTGGTCCTCTTCCTCCTCGCCGTCGGCAGTGTCCGCGGCTTCGCGCTCACCCTCGGGATCACGACGATCATCGACCTGATCGTGGTGGCGCTGTTCACCCACCCGATCCTGCAGCTGATGGCCACGAGACCGTTCTTCGCCGAGGGGCACAAGGCGTCGGGCCTGGATCCCCGGGCGCTCGGGGCCGTCTACCGCGGCCGTGCCGCCTTCCGTCCGCAGGACCAGGTGGTCGCCGGCAAGCGCGCCTCCGCGTCCCGTGAGGCGGCCAAGCGCCAGACCATCGCCGAGCGGAAGGCCGCCGAGGCGGCCGGCCTGCGCGACTCCAACGACTCGAACGGGAAGGACGCGTGATGGCCAGCTTCTCGCAGTTCGGAAACGACCTCTACACCGGTGCGCGATCGATCGACTTCGTCGGCCGGCGCCGCACGTGGTACCTCGTCTCGCTCGCCCTGATCCTGATCACGCTGCTCGGTACGGTCGCCCGCGGCGGCTTCAACTTCGGCATCGAGTTCACCGGCGGCTCGCAGTTCACGGTGTCCTCGCCGTCGAGCCTCGAGCAGGCGACGGCGACGGACGCGGTCACCTCGGTCGCTCCGGAGACCGTGCCGCGCGTGTCCATCGTCGGCGACGACTCCATCCGCGTGCAGACCGGCCAGCTCTCGACCGACGAGTCGACCGCGGTGCGGAACGCCCTGTCGGAGGCCTACGACGTGCCCACCGACCAGGTCGCCTCCTCCTTCATCGGAGCGGCGTGGGGCAACGACGTGACCCAGCAGGCCCTGCGCGGCCTGGTGATCTTCGTGGTCCTCGCGGCCCTGGCCATGTGGGCGTACTTCCGCACCTGGAAGATGTCGCTCGCGGCGATCGTCGCGCTCCTGCACGACCTCGTGATCGTGGCGGGCGTCTACGGCATCACCGGCACCGAGGTGTCGCCGGCGGCGGTGATCGGACTGCTGACGATCCTCGGCTACTCGCTCTACGACACGGTCGTGGTCTTCGACAAGATCCGCGAGAACACCGTGGAGGCGCTCGGCAGCACGACCCGCACCTTCTCCGAGACGGTGAACCTGGCCGAGAACCAAACTCTCGTGCGCTCCATCAACACCTCGATCGTCGCCGCCCTCCCGGTGGCCGCGATCCTCGTGATCGGTGCGTTCGTCCTCGGCGCGGGCACGCTCCGCGACATCTCGCTCGCCCTGCTGATCGGCATCATCGTCGGCACGTACTCGACGATCTTCGTCGCGGCGCCGCTGTACGCCCAGCTGCGCAGCCGGGAGCCCGAGATCTCCAAGCACGACAAGCGCGTGGAGTCGGCCCGGGCGAAGGCGACCGCGCCGGCCGCGCCGGCCGTGCAGGGCTGAGCCGTGGCCGACTACGCACAGGTCACGGCGGCCGACGCCGTCGGACTCGTCGAGCGCGACGAGGTCTGGCTGCTCGACGTCCGGGAGCCGCACGAGTGGGCGGCGGGGCATGCTCCGGCCGCCCACCACATCCCGATGGGGGAGATCGGCGCCCGGCAGGACGAGCTCCCGGCCGACACGGCGATCCTGGTGGTCTGCCACTCCGGAGTCCGCTCCGCGATGGTGACGCAGGCCCTCGACGGCGCCGGCTACGAGGTCGCCAACGTCGACGCCGGCATGACCGCCTGGGCCGCGGCGGGCGGCGACGTGGTCGACGGCGAGGGGCGCCCGGGACGCATCGGCTGACGCCGGCGCCGTCCGCCCCGGGCGGAACGGTCATCGGCGCCGTCCGCACGGGCGATAATGGGGCGATGGAGATCCTCGCGTGACGGAAACGACGACGACGTCCTCGACCGCTGCCCTGCGCAGACTGGTCCCGCGGATCTTCTCGCGCGCGCAGCCCTCCGGTGCTGTCGACACCCTCGTCCGCACCGTCCGGATGCACCATCCGAAGAGCGACATCGCGCTGATCGAGCGCGCGTACTCGGTCGCGGAGCGGGCGCACGCGAACCAGAAGCGCCGCAGCGGCGAGCCCTATATCACTCATCCGCTGGCCGTCGCGCAGATCCTCGCCGACCTCGGCATCGGCTCGAAGACGATCGCCGCCGCGCTGCTGCACGACACCGTCGAGGACACCGACTACCAGCTCGACGAGCTCCGCGCGGACTTCGGCGACGAGGTCGCGATGCTCGTCGACGGCGTCACCAAGCTCGACAAGGTCAAGTACGGCGACAGCGCGCAGGCCGAGACCGTCCGCAAGATGATCGTGGCGATGTCGAAGGACATCCGCGTCCTGATCATCAAGCTCGCCGACCGCCTCCACAACGCGCGGACCTGGGGCTTCGTCCCCGCCGAATCCGCCGCCCGCAAGGCCACCGAGACTCTCGAGATCTACGCGCCGCTGGCGCACCGCCTCGGCATCCAGGCGATCAAGTGGGAGCTCGAGGACCTGTCCTTCGCGGTGCTCTACCCCAAGATCTACAACGAGATCGAGAGCCTGGTGAAGCGGCGGACGCCGCAGCGCGAGGAGTTCGTGCAGAACGTCATCGACCTGATCAGCGAGGACCTGCGGGCCGGGCGGATCCGCGGTCGTGTCGTCGGCCGGCCGAAGCAGTATTACTCGATCTACCAGAAGATGGTCGTCCGCGGTCGCGAGTTCGACGAGATCTACGACCTGGTCGGCATCCGCGTCCTCGTGAACTCGGTGCGCGACTGCTACGCCGTGCTCGGCTCGATCCACGCCCGCTGGACGCCGATGCCGGGCCGGTTCAAGGACTACATCGCCACTCCGAAGTTCAACCTCTACCAGTCGCTGCACACGACGGTCGTCGGGCCGAAGGGGCGTGCGGTCGAGATCCAGATCCGCACCAACGAGATGCACCAGCACGCGGAGTTCGGCATCGCGGCGCACTGGAAGTACAAGGAGCAGATGGCCACCGGCAAGGTGCCCACCTCCGGATCGAACGACACCGACCTCGCCTGGCTCGCGCACCTCTCGGACTGGCAGTCGGAGACCACAGACCCGAACGAGTTCCTCGACTCCCTCCGCTTCGAGATCGGCGCCAAGGAGGTCTACGTCTTCACCCCGAAGGGACGCGTGATCGGCCTGCCGACCGGTGCGACCCCGGTCGACTTCGCCTACGCGGTGCACACCGAGGTCGGGCATCGGACGATGGGCGCCAAGGTCAACGGGCGCCTCGTGCCGCTGGAGTCGGCTCTGACGACGGGCGACGTGGTCGAGGTCTTCACCTCGAAGAACCCCGACTCGGGACCGAGCCAGGACTGGCTCCACTTCGTGCAGAGCCCGCGGGCCCGCAACAAGATCCGGCAGTGGTTCACCAAGGAGCGGCGCGACGAGGCGATCGAGCAGGGCAAGGACTCCATCGCCCGGGCGATGCGGAAGCAGAACCTGCCGCTGCAGAAGCTGATGAGCCAGGACACTTTCACCGAGGTGGCCAGCCAGCTGCGCTACAACGACGTCGAGGCGCTCTACGCGGCCGTCGGCGAGGGCCACGTCTCGACCCAGTCGGTGCTCGAGAAGGTCGTCTCCTCCATCCAGGGCGATCCGGAGTCGGACGAGAACGAGGTCACCCTCCCGCGCTCGCCCCGGCCGCGGAGCCGGAGCAGCGAGTCGGGCGTCCTCGTGAAGGGCGCGCCGGACATCCTCGTGAAGCTCGCGAAGTGCTGCACTCCGGTTCCGGGCGATCAGATCGTCGGATTCGTGACGCGGGGAGCCGGCGTCTCCGTGCACCAGGCGAGCTGCCACAACGTGCAGGAGCTGCTGAAGGAACCGGAGCGGATCGTCGACGTCGAGTGGGCGCCGTCCTCCAAGAGCATCTTCCTCGTGCAGATCCAGGTCGAGGCGCTGGACCGCTCGGGCCTGCTGAGCGACGTGACGCGCGTGCTCTCGGAGCACCACGTCAACATCCTCTCGGCGACGGTCTCGACCTCGAGCGACCGGCTGGCGATCAGCCGGTTCGTCTTCGAGATGGGCGACACCACCCACCTGGACCGCGTGCTGAACGCCGTGCGCCGGATCGACGCCGTCTACGACGTCTACCGGGTGAACGCGGGCTGATCCCCGGGCGGCGCCTCGCCGAGCGCCGCCCGCAGCCGTCGTCCGACGATCCTCCGTCCGGCGACGGCGCTGCCCTCCTCCAGCCTCGCGAGGACGGCGTCGAGGCCGGTCCGGGTGCTCCGAGAGAGCGCCCGGAGGATTGCGCCCGCGTCCTCCGTCCGGGCGAGGTCGATCAGCGTGCGAGCAGGCGACGTGACCGGCGCGCCGCCGAGGAGGACGACGTCGTCCTCGTCGAGCAGGACCTCGTGGCAGCGCAGGCGGGGGTTCGACGGCGCCTGTCGGCGCTTCCGCCGGTCGATCGAGGCGCTGTGCACCGGCGGCGGGCCGTGCGTCGCCCCGTGCACCCATGCGGCGGAGAGACGATCGGCGACGGCGCCGCGGGGGAGCAACGAGCGCAGGGAGGCGGCCCGCTCGGACGCCCCCAGGGGCAGGTCCGCGACGAGGAAGCCCTCGTCGAGCGCGACCAGCTCGCCGTCGAGGCGGGCGGCGCACAGCTCCGCGAGAGGGAGGTGCCCGGGGAGGAGCACGGAGGGGAGGCGCATCCGGCCATGCTGGCCGATGCGCCTCCCCTCCGGAGCGTCGCGAGCGGATCTGTGGAGGGATCCGCCGGCGCGGGTCTAGCCGATCGCGTCGAGCCAGACCTTGCGGGCGTCGAGCGCCTCCTGAGCCTGGGCGATCGCGTCGCGGTCGCCGCGCGCCTTCGCCTCGTCGAGCTCGTCCTGGAGCTTCTGGATCGCGGCGGTCAGCTGCGAGGCGAGACCCTCGGAGCGGGCCTTGCGCTCCGGGTTGCTGCGGTTCCAGTGCTCCTCGTCGAGCTTGCGGACGTGCGCCTCGACCTTGCGGAGGCGGTCCTCGACGGTGCGCACCTGCTCGCGCGGCACGCGGCCGACGGCGTCCCAGCGCTCCTGGATCGAGAGCAGCACCCGCTTGGCCTTCTCGCGGTCCTGCTCCTGCAGGAGCGGCTCCGCCTCCTCGAGGAGGGCGAGCTTGAGGTCGAGGTTCTCGGTGTACTCGACGCTCTCCTGCGCGACGATCTCGGCCTTGGCGCCGTAGATCGCGTCGCCGGCGGCCTTGAAGCGCGCCCAGAGCGCGTCGTCGAACCGCTTGCCTGCGCGGCCTGCGACCCGCCAGCGCTCCAGGAGCGCGCGGTAGTCCGGGATGGCATCGGCGCCCTGCGGCACCAGCGCCTCGGCCTGGTCGATGAGCGCCTGCTTGGCCTGCTTGGCCTCGCGGTGCGCGGAGTCGAGGTCGGCGAAGAACGCCTTGCGGTTCTGCTCGATCGTGGTGCGCGCTCCGCGGAACCGGCGCCACAGCTCGTTCGCGTCGTTCTTGGGAAGGCGCGGGCCCTGCTGCTGGTGGTTCTGCCAGCGGGCGAAGAGGTCGTCGATCGCGGCGCTGGCCTGCTTCCACTGCGTCTTCGCCGGGTCGACCGCCGCCAGGGCCTCGGCCTCGGCGACGATGGCCTCGCGGTGGGCGAGGGCCTCGGACAGCGCGGCCTTCGACTCGGCCGCCTGCTGCTCGGTCAGATCCTCGACGGAGCCGCTCAGCGCGTCGACCCGGGTCTGCAGCGACTCGAGGTCGCCGACGGCGTTCGCCTGCGCGATGGCCGCGGACAGCGACTGCACCGTGCGGGCGACGTCTCCGGCGGGCGCGCCCCGCTTGGCGCGCTGCTCGAGCAGGGAGACCTGCCCGGCGAGCTCCGTGTACTTGCGCTCGTAGTAGGCGAGCGCCTCCTCGGGAGTCGCATCGGGGTACTGGCCGACCTCTCGCTCCCCGTCGCCGACGCGGACGTAGACCGTCCCGTCGTCGCCGACCCGTCCCCACGGCTGCTGGTCACTCATCGCTCGGAGCCTCACCTTGCTGTTCGATGTCGTGCTTCTCGGTGCCCGTCGCGTCGTCGGCCGGTGGGGCTCGACGGCCGGAGGGCCGAAGACCGCGCTCGGCCGCGAACGGGCAGTGACGACAAGCCTATTGCACTCCCCGCACGGGCGGACCGTGACGACGCCGCGGGCGCGGCTACTGGACGGAGACGGAGGTGATGGTCACGGGCTCGGCGGGGGCGCCGTCACCCGATCCGTCGGCCGTGCCCTTCGACACGACGTCGCTGACGAGCGCGTCCAGTCCCGAGGTGACCTGCCCGAGCACGGTGTACCCGCCGGCCGCGTCGGCGGGCAGGGTCGTGTCCTGGTAGACGACGAAGAACTGGCTGCCCTGGCTGTAGCCGTTGCCACCCTGGCGGGCCATCGCGATGGTCCCGGCCGGGTAGACGCCGTCCTCGGGCGCGTTCTCGACGGGGCCGTAGCTGTAGCCGGGGCCGCCGGTGCCGTCGCCGTCCGGGTCGCCGCATTGGAGGACGTAGAGGCCCTCCGTGGTGAGGCGGTGGCAGGAGACGCCGTCGTAGAAGCCGGACTGCGTCAGCGAGATGAAGGAGGACACCGCCTGCGGGGCGGCGGCGCCGGCGAGCGTGATGCCCAGCGGGTCCTCCCCGATCGTGAGCGTGCCCGTCCAGTCGCGGCCCTCGGCGATGTCGGAGGAGGGGACGTCGCCGGTGTTCGACCCCGTCGCCTCGGGCGTCGGGGTCGCGGAGGAGGAGGAGGTCGGCTCGGCGACCGGGGTGCCGGGGCCGCCGGAGAAGTAGAGGATCTGGGCGACGACCGCGAGCCCGATCACGACGACGGCGGCGATCGCCGCGATCACGTTGTCGCGCACGCGCCGCTTCTGCCTCGAGCGGTGGAGGCTCTGACGGGCCTGGTAGGCCCGGAGCCGGGTGCGCGCCTCGCGGTCGTTCGACTTGCCCTGGGCCACGTGTTCCTCCGACGTCCTCGTCCGCGCGGCTTCGGCGCGGCGGCCCGCGCACGCAGGCCGCGTCGAGCCTACGAGAACCGCCGGAGGCGCGACAAACGCCGCTCCGTCGCGCCGGGCAGTCGGGCCGGGGCTCTGTCGGAGGCCGTCGTTACGCTGGGGGCATGACCATGCAGCAGGCCGGACTCCGCTCCGGGGCGACTCCGCTCGCCGTGCGGATGCGGCCGCGCAGCCTCGAGGAGGTCGCCGGCCAGCGCCACCTCCTGACGCCCGGCTCGCCCCTGGTCGCCCTCGCCGCCGACACGACGGGGGAGCGGGGAGCGGTGTCCGTGATCCTCTGGGGCCCTCCCGGCACGGGCAAGACCACGCTCGCGCAGGCGGTGGCCCACTCCAGCGGCCGCCGCTTCGTCGAGCTCTCCGCCGTCACGGCGGGCGTGAAGGACGTGCGGCAGGTGATGGAGGAGGCACTCTCCACCCGCGACCTCTACGGCACGTCCACCGTGCTCTTCCTCGACGAGATCCACCGCTTCACCAAGGCGCAGCAGGACGCACTGCTGCCCGGGGTCGAGAACGGGTGGGTCATCCTCATCGCGGCCACGACCGAGAACCCCTCGTTCTCGGTGATCGCGCCGCTGCTCTCGCGCTCGCTCCTGCTGACCCTCGAGCCGCTCAGCGACGACGACCTGGGCGTCCTGGTCGACCGCGCCCTGCACGACGAGCGGGGTCTGCGCGACTCGGTGACGCTGGAGGAGGAGGCCCGGGCGAGCATCGTGCGGCTCGCCTCCGGAGACGCCCGGCGGGCGCTGACCGCGCTCGAGGCCGCCGCCACCTCCGCCCGCTCGGAGGCCCGCGAGGCCGACCGGGTCGCCCGCGCCGCCGCCGCGGAGGACCCGGACGAGGAGGACGAGGACGACGAGGGCGCTCCCGTCGAGGCCGCCGCCGAGGAGCCCGCGCTCCCCGTGATCACGACCGAGGTCGTCGCGCGCGCCGTCGACCGCGCCCTGCTGCGCTACGACCGCAACGGCGACGAGCACTACGACGTCATCAGCGCCTTCATCAAGTCCATCCGGGGCTCGGACGTCGACGCGGCGCTGCACTACCTGGCCCGGATGATCGAGGCGGGGGAGGATCCGCGGTTCATCGCCCGCCGCATCATCGTCTCCGCGTCCGAGGACATCGGCATGGCCGACCCGCAGGCGCTCGTCGTCGCGATCGCCGCGGCCGACGCCGTGCAGTTCATCGGCATGCCGGAGGGGCGCATCCCGCTCGCCCAGGCGGTCGTGCACCTGGCGACCGCCCCGAAGTCGAACGCGTCCTACTCCGCCATCGACGCGGCCATCGCGGACGTGCGCGCGGGCCGCGCGGGTCGGGTGCCGGCGCACCTGCGCGACGCGCACTACCCCGGCGCCAAGAAGCTCGGCCACGGGAAGGGCTACCGGTACCCGCACGACGCCGACCTCGGCGTCCTCGAGCAGCAGTACCTCCCGGACCCGCTCCAGGGCGCGCGGTACTACCGGCCCACCGAGCACGGCAACGAGCGCGACGTCTCCGCACGACTGGCGAAGCTCCTGCGCATCATCCGCGGCGACCGGGGCTGACCGCGCCGACCGCGAACTCGCGCGACCCGCACGGGAGGCCGTGGCCTGATAGTCTTGCGAGGTTGCCCACCGCTCTGTAGCCGAGCGGAGCAGCGCATCCCTCTGAATCGCGCAGCCCGCCACTGCGGTCACCCTTCCCCCGCACCCGCGGAGGACACGACCGCGGCGTCCGCCCTCCTCCCGGAGCCGGCGGTCGAGAGCTGCGACCGAACCTCTCAGACCTTGGAAGGACCACTGTGTCGACCACGTCCCGTACCCGCTCGAAGACGCGCCTCTCGCGCGCCCTCGGCATCCCCCTGACCCCGAAGGCCGCCCGCTACCTCGAGAAGCGTCCCTACGCTCCCGGCGAGCACGGCCGCTCGAAGCGCAAGGCCGACTCCGACTACGCGGTCCGCCTGCGTGAGAAGCAGCGTCTGCGCGCCCAGTACGGCATCCGCGAGAAGCAGCTCCGCATCGCCTTCCAGGAGGCGCGCCGCACCCAGGGCCTGACCGGTGAGAACCTGGTCGAGCTCCTCGAGATGCGCCTCGACGCCCTCGTCCTGCGCTCGGGCTTCGCCCGTACCACCGCGCAGGCCCGCCAGTTCGTCACCCACCGCCACATCATGGTGGACGGCAAGACGGTCGACCGCCCCTCCTTCCGCGTGAAGCCGGGCCAGGTCATCCACGTCAAGACCCGCTCCGAGGGCACCGAGCCCTTCCAGGTCGCCGCCGCCGGTGGACACGTCGACGTCCTCCCCAAGACCCCGGGCTACCTCGAGGTCGAGATCGACAAGCTGCAGGCGACCCTCCTGCGCCGCCCGAAGCGCGCCGAGGTCCCCGTGACCTGCGAAGTGCAGCTCGTCGTCGAGTACTACGCGGCCCGCTGAGTCCAGCCCCGCAGAGAAAGGCCCCGGTGTGCGCACCGGGGCCTTTCCCGTTCCCGGGGTCGCGATCCGGAGTGCCCGCCGCGCTCCGAGAGTCCCGCGCTGCGCCCGATCCGGCCGTCGCGCCCGAGCCGAGCGCCCGTCCCCGCGTCCGACCCTCTCGCGGGCCGTCGGTAGGCTGGAGTGCCGCGCTGGGCGGCATCGAACGGAGGTCACCGTGACCGGTGGAGACATCGCAGGGCTCATCGCCGCGGGGGTGTTCGCGATCCTGGTGGCGATCACCGCCGTCCCGCTCTGGAAGCTCGGGCGCGTCTTCGACAGCACGAGCGAGGCCATCAAGCAGGCCAGCGACGGCCTGACGCCGATCCTCGACGAGTCGGCCTCCACCCTCCGCGAGGCCAACCACCAGCTCGCGCGGGTGGACACGATCACCAAGGACGTCGCCGAGGTCACCGGCAACGTCAACGCGCTCGTCGCTCTCACGGCCGCGACCGTCGGCGGTCCGCTCATCAAGCTCGCCGGCTTCACCGCCGGAGTCCGCGCCGTGCTCGTCGCCGGACGGACGGCCGACAAGGCCGGAGCCGCGGTCGGCCGCTCCGCCGCGAAGCGCACGAAGCGCCCGCGCTCGAAGTAGCGCCGCGCCCGCGCCTTAGAATCGAACGGGTCGTCGCGCCGTCGCGCCCGCCCCGCCGCTGTGGAAGGACACCCCGTGAAGAACATCCTCCTGATCGTCATCGGGATCGGCCTCGGATTCGCGGTCGCCCACCAGGTCTCGCGCACCGAGGCGGGCGCCCGGCTCTTCGCCGACATCAACCGCACCGCGAAGGAGCTCGGCGAGGCCGTCTCCGAGGGCTACCACCAGCGCGAGGCCGAACTGAAGGCCGCCATCGGCGAGGGCTGACGCCCCGCCGCCCGACATCCGCGTCGTCACCGACCGAACCGTAACGGAACCCATGCAGACCGCAGACATCCGCAACCGCTGGCTCGACTTCTTCGGGAGCCGCGGCCACACCGTGGTCCCCTCCGCCTCCCTCGTGAGCGAGGACCCGAGCCTCCTCTTCACCGTCGCCGGCATGGTGCCGTTCGTGCCCTACCTCACCGGAGTGGTCCCCGCGCCCTACCCGCGTGCCACCAGCGTGCAGAAGTGCATCCGCACCAACGACATCGAGGAGGTCGGCAAGACGCCTCGTCACGGCACCTTCTTCCAGATGAACGGCAACTTCTCCTTCGGCGACTACTTCAAGGAGGGGGCGATCGGCTACGCCTGGGAGCTGCTCACCGGCGCCGAGAGCGACGGGGGACTGGGCTTCGACGAGAAGGACCTCTGGGTCACCGTCTACAAGGACGACGACGAGGCGATCGCGCTCTGGAAGACGATCGCGGGACTGCCGGACGAGCGCATCCAGCGCCTGGACAAGGACACCAACTACTGGTCGACCGGCCAGCCCGGCCCCGCGGGCCCCTGCTCCGAGATCTTCTTCGACCGCGGCCCCGCCTACGGGATCGACGGCGGCCCGGCGACGGACGACGACCGCTACGTCGAGATCTGGAACCTCGTCTTCATGCAGTACCTCCGCGGCGAGGGCACGAGCAAGGTCGACTTCGACATCCTCGGCGAGCTGCCGCGCAAGAACATCGACACCGGCATGGGCCTCGAGCGCGTCGCCTTCCTCAAGCAGGGCGTCGAGAACATGTACGAGATCGACCAGGTCCGTCCGGTCCTCGATCGCGCCGCCGAGCTCTCGGGCCGCCGCTACGGAGCCGTCCACGAGGACGACGTCCGCATGCGCGTCATCGCCGACCACGTGCGCTCCTCGCTGATGCTGCTGTCGGACGGCGTGACGCCGTCCAACGAGGGGCGCGGCTACATCCTCCGCCGCCTGATGCGCCGCACGGTGCGCGCCATGCGCCTGCTCGGAGTGGACACCGCGACGTTCCCCGAGCTCTTCGCCGCCTCGCGCGACGCGATGGCGTCGGCCTACCCCGAGGTGTCCACGGAGTTCGAGCGCCTCTCGACCAGCGCCTACGGCGAGGAGGAGGCGTTCCTGCGCACCCTCGCGGCCGGCACCGAGATCCTCGACCTCGCGGTCCTGAAGACGAAGAAGGCCGAGTCGCCGACGCTGCCGGGCGACACCGCGTTCCTCCTGCACGACACCTTCGGGTTCCCGATCGACCTCACCCTCGAGATCGCCGAGGAGTCGGGTCTGACGGTCGACCGCGAGGCGTTCGATTCCCTCATGACCGCGCAGCGCACGCGTGCGAAGGCCGACGCGAAGTCGAAGAAGTCGGCGCTGGCCGATCTCTCGGTCTACGCCGACTTCCGCGCCCACGGCGAGACGCTGTTCACCGGCTACGACGTGCTCGACACCGAGACGCGCATCCTCGGCCTCATCGTCGGCGGGCACTCCGTCACGAAGGCGGTCGCGGGCGACATCGCCGAGGTGATCCTCGAGGCGACCAGCCTCTACGCGGAGTCGGGCGGCCAGGAGGCCGACGCCGGCCGCATCGTCGGCTCCGGCTTCGATCTCGAGGTCCTCGACGTGCAGAAGCCCGTCAAGGGGCTCATCAGCCACAAGGTCCAGGTCGCCAGCGGCGAGGTCGGAGTGGGCGACGCCGCCACCTCCGTCGTCGACCGCGACTGGCGCCGGGGCGCCACGCAGGCGCACTCGGGCACGCACCTCATCCACGCCGCGCTGCGCCAGGTGCTCGGTCCGCAGGCGCACCAGTCCGGCTCCTACAACAAGGCGGGCTACCTGCGCCTGGACTTCTCGTGGAACCAGGCCCTCTCGCTCGAGACCCGCAGCGAGATCGAGGAGATCGCCAACACGGCGATCCGTGACAACCTCGAGGTCGTCACGCGCGAGCTCCCGATCGACGAGGCGAAGGCGCTCGGCGCGATGGCCCTCTTCGGCGAGAAGTACGGCGACGTCGTCCGCGTGGTCGACATCGGCGGGCCCTGGTCGCGCGAGCTCTGCGCGGGCACCCACGTCGGGCGGTCGTCCGAGGTCGGCGTGATCAGCCTGGTCAGCGAGTCCTCGGTCGGATCGACCAACCGCCGCGTCGAGTCGCTCGTGGGCCGCGAGGCCTTCCAGGAGCTCGCCGCCGAGCGCGCCCTCGTCAGCACGATCTCGTCCTCGCTGAAGACCCCGCGCGAGCAGCTCCCTGAGCGGATCGGCGAGCTCGTCGCGAGCCTCAAGGCCGCTGAGAAGCGGATCGCCGCGTTCGAGGCCAAGGCCCTCGCCGACCGGGTGCCCGCCCTCGCCGCGACCCGCCGCACCGTGGGCGGCACGACCGTCGTCGCCGAGAGCATCGGCTCCGCCGGATCGACCGACGAGCTGCGCTCCCTCGTGACCTCCGTCCGCGAGCGGCTCGGCCAGGAGCCGGCCGTCGTCGCGCTCGCCGCCGACGTCTCGGGCAAGCCCGCGGTGATCGTCGCCACCAACCAGGCCGCCCGCGACCAGGGCCGCCGCGCGGGTGCGCTCGCCAGGCGCGCCGCCGGGATCCTCGGTGGCGGCGGAGGCGGCAAGGACGACCTCGCCCAGGGCGGCGGCTCCGACGTCTCCGCCATCGGCGCGGCGCTCGAGGCCGTGGTGCAGGAAGCGACCAGCTGAATGAGCCGGTTCGGCGTCCGGCTCGGCATCGATGTGGGCCGTGCCCGCATCGGGGTCGCCCGCTGCGACGCCGACGGCCTGCTCGCGGTGCCCGTCGAGACGGTCGCGCGGGCGGGCACTGACGGCGGATCCTCGGACGTCTCCCGGATCGCTCACCTCGCCGCCGAGTACGATGCCCAGGCGATCATCGTCGGACTGCCGTTGTCGCTGTCGGGGGCCGAGACGGCCTCGACGGAGGACGCGCGCGGATTCGCTCGACTGCTCGCCGAGGCGGTGCCCACCGCTCCGGTGCGGCTCGTCGACGAGCGGCTGTCGACGGTCACCGCTCAGAGCGCCCTGCACCGCTCCGGACGCACCACCCGCGGCTCCCGAGCCGTGATCGACCAGGTCGCCGCCGTGGTGATCCTGCAGCACGCCATCGATTCCGAGCGCTCGGCCGGCACCCCGGCCGGAGTCCTGCTCGAACCGAACGAAGGACCTCCCCGTGACCGACGTCCCCCCGAGCCGCCGCGACGCCCGCGCCGCCGAGCAGGCGCAGCCGACTCCGCCCGACCCGACTCCGGAGCAGCAGCCCGCGCCGACTGAGGCGCACGATCCGCTGGGCCGCCTCTTCACCGGGCCCGACGTGCCCGAGCCCCGCGGCCGCGACGACGCGGCCGCGTTCGACCCGGACGCGCGCCCGAAGCGTCGCCGCGCGGCTCGCGCGACGGGCGGCGCGAGGAAGCGCCGCAGCCACCGCGGGCTCATCGGCGGGCTTCTGGCCTTCGGCGTCTTCGCCGCGCTCGTCGCCATCGCAGTCACGATCTTCCTCGAGCCCGTGCGCGGCCTGTTCGCCGAGCCCGAGCCGACCGACTTCACCGGCACCGGCTCGAGCGAGGTGCTGTTCACGATCCACCAGGGCGACGGCGGCAGCGACATCGCCAACAACCTCGTCTCGGACGGGGTCATCAAGTCGTACGACCCCTTCTACGACCTGCTCCTCGCCCAGAGCCCGGAGCCCGTCTTCCAGCCCGGCGCGTACTCGCTCAAGGCCGAGATGAGCGCCAAGGCCGCACTGTCGGCGCTGCTCGACTCCGATTCGACTCGCCTCGCGAACACCTTCGTCATCCCCGAGGGGACGGCGCTCAAGGAGGCGCTGCCGCTCATCGCGGACGGCACCGGGGTCGCGCTGACGGACCTCGAGGCGGCCGCCGCCGACTGGGGCTCGTTCGGGCTCCCGGCCGGGGCGACGAGCCTCGAGGGGTTCCTGTTCCCCGCGACCTACGACATCGACCCGTCGACGCCGGCGCACGACATCCTGAAGACCCTGGTCGACCGGATGTACCAGTCGCTCGACCAGGCCGGCGTGCCGGCGGACGACCGCTACCGCGTCGTGGTGTTCGCGTCCCTCGTGCAGCGCGAGGCCCGCGTCGCCGAGGACTTCCCCAAGGTCGCGCGCGTGTTCCAGAACCGCCTCGACCAGGGGTGGCGCCTGCAGTCGGACGCGACCGTGGCGTACGGCACCGGCGCGACCGACCGCGTCTCGACCACGGACGCCGAGCGGAACGACGCCGGCAACGTCTACAACACCTACCAGCGCGACGGCCTGCCGCCCGCGCCGATCTCGAACCCGGGCGACGTGGCGATCGACGCGGTCATGCACCCCGCGGACGGCACCTGGATGTACTTCGTCACGGTGAACCTCGAGACGGGCGAGACGGTCTACTCCACCACCGACGCCGAGCACAACGCGGCCGTCGACCAGTGGCAGGCCTGGATGCGGGACCACCCGGAGTACCAGTGACGGCCGCCGGGTACCGCCTCGCGGTCCTCGGCGCGCCGATCGCGCACTCGAAGTCGCCCGCGCTGCACGCGGCCGCCTACCGGGTGCTCGGACTCGACTGGAGCTACCGCGCCGTCGAGACGACGGAGGCGACCCTCTCCGAGGTCGTGTCCGGTGAGCCCTGGCACGGACTGTCGCTGACAATGCCGCTCAAGCACGCGGTGCGACCGCTGCTGGCGGAGGAGGACGCGGTCGCCCGGGTCACCGGCGCGGTCAACACCGTGCTGGTCGACCGCTCCGGCCCGGCACCCCGCCTCCGCGGGTTCAACACCGACGTCGCGGGCATCGTGCGCGCCCTCGCCGAGGCGGGCGTCGTCTCGGCGGAGCGCGTCCAGGTGCTCGGCGGGGGAGCGACCGCCGCCTCCGCCCTGGCCGCCGCCGCCGAGCTCGGCGCGGCGCGGGTCGACCTCGTCCTGCGGACGGCGTCGAGGGCCGTCGAGCTCGCTCCGCTCGCGGAGTCGCTCGGCGTCCCGCTCTCGGTCCGCTCCTTCGCCGACTGGTCCACCGGAGCGCCACTGGTGATCTCGACGCTCCCCGGCGGGGCGGCGGACGGCCTCGACGTGCCCGACGCGGCGGTCGCGGGCTCAACCCTGTTCGACGTGGCGTACTCCCCGTGGCCGAGCGCGCTCGCCCGGCGCTGGGAGCAGGGCGGCTCCCCGGTCGTCTCCGGGCTCGGGATGCTGCTCCACCAGGCACTCGTGCAGGTGCGGATCTTCGTCGGCGGCGACCCGGTCCTGCCTCTCGATCGCGAGGACGAGGTGCTCGCGGCGATGCGCCGAGCCGTCTCGGCGGGTCCGGCGCACTGACCTCGTGTGCCAGAATCGGAGGATGCTCCGTTGGCTCACGGCCGGGGAATCCCACGGTCCCGAACTCGTCGCCGTCCTCGAAGGACTGCCGGCGGGCGTCCCCGTCTCCCTCGACGACATCCGCGCCGATCTGGCGCGCCGGAAGCTCGGCTACGGCCGCGGAGCCCGGATGAACTTCGAGCAGGACGAGCTGACGATCTCCTCCGGCGTCCGGCACGGAGCGACGATGGGCAGCCCCATCGCCCTGCGCATCGGCAACACGGAGTGGCCGCGCTGGGTCGACGTCATGTCGGCGGAGCCCCGTGACCCCGAGAGCCTGCCCAAGGGCCGCGGCGCCGCGCTCACACGGCCCCGCCCGGGCCACGCCGACCTCGTCGGGATGCAGAAGTACGGCTTCCCCGAGTCCCGCAACGTGCTCGAGCGCGCCTCCGCCCGCGAGACCGCGGCCCGCGTCGCCCTCGGCGCCGTCGCCCGCCGCTTCCTCGGCGAGCTCGGCGTCTCGCTCGTCAGCCACACCCTCGCCATCGGGCCGGTCCGCGTGCCCGAGGGCTCGCCGCTGCCCGGCCCGGCCGACGTCGCCGCCCTGGACGCGGATCCGCTGCGCTGCCACGACGCCGCGACCAGCGCCCTCATGGTCGCCGAGGTGGACCGCGCCCACGACGACGGCGACACTCTCGGCGGCGTGGTCGAGGTCCTCGCGTACGGTCTCCCGCCCGGACTCGGGTCCTACGTGCACTGGGACCGTCGTCTCGACTCCCAGCTCGCGGCGGCCCTGATGGGGATCCAGGCGATCAAGGGCGTCGAGGTCGGCGACGGCTTCCTCACCACCACCCGCCGCGGCTCGGAGGCGCACGACGAGCTCTTCCAGTCCGCCGCCGGCATCTCCCGGTCCAGCGACCGGGCCGGCGGCACCGAGGGCGGGATGAGCACGGGGACCGTGCTGCGGGTCCGCGCCGGCATGAAGCCGATCGCGACCGTGCCGCACGCGCTGCGCACCGTCGACGTCGCCACCGGCGAGGCAGCCGGCGCTCACCACCAGCGCTCCGACGTCTGCGCGGTGCCGGCGTCCGGTGTCGTCGCGGAGGCGATGGTCGCCCTGGTGCTCGCGAACGCCGTGCTCGAGAAGTTCGGCGGCGACAGCGTCACCGAGACCCGCCGCAACCTGCAGGGCTACCTCGCCGCCATCCCCGACGAGCTCCGCACGGCCGCCGCGAGCGACCCGGGTCTCGGGCTCGCCTGATGGCCGCGTCCTCGGCGGCCCGCTGATGGCGGGTCACGATACCGGCGCGGCCCGCGCCCGCCTCGTCCTGATCGGCCCGATGGGCGCCGGCAAGACGACGATCGGCAAGCGGGTCGCGAAGGCGCTGAGCGCCGGGTTCGTCGACTCCGACGCGGAGTTCGTGCGCACCCACGGCCCGATCGCCCCCTACTTCGACGCCCACGGCGAGCCGGCCTTCCGCCGGGAGGAGCGCCGTGTCGTCGAGCGCGCCGTCCGTCGCGACGTGGTGCTGAGCCTCGGCGGGGGAGCGGTGCTCGATCCCGCGACGCGCGCCGACCTCGCGGACGTGCCCGTCGTGCTCCTCACCACCACGGCCGAGGCCGTCCGCGACCGGCTCGGCTCCGGCTCCCGCCCGCTGGTGCGCGGCGGGGTCGGCGACTGGGTCCGCATCTTCGACGAGCGGCGCCCGGTCTACGAGTCCCTCGCGGACACCGTGGTCGACACCTCCCGGCGGCCGATCACCCTGATCGCCGCCGAGATCGCGGAGTGGGTGCGCGCGCAGCGCCCCTCCGCCACCCCTGCACCATCGGACCCGGCGGCCACGAGCCGCCCGAGCGGAAGACAGTCATGAACGACGGCACCACCGCCATCCCCGTCGCCGGAGAGAACGGCTACGACATCCACGTCGGGCGCGGACTCCTCGACGGCCTCGCCGACGCGATCGGCCCCCGGGCCGCGAAGGTGCTCATCGTGCACCCGCCGACCCTCGCGGTCCTCGCCGCCGAGATCCGCGAGAGCCTGCTCGAGCGCTACGAGGTGCTGCTCGCCGAGGTCCCGGACGCCGAGGCCGCGAAGCGCGTGGAGGTGGCGGCCTTCTGCTGGCAGGTGATGGGGCAGTCGGACTTCACCCGCACGGATGTGGTCGTCGGCTTCGGCGGCGGCGCGATCACCGACCTGGCCGGCTTCGTCGCCGCCACCTGGCTCCGCGGGGTCGACCTGGTGCAGGTGCCGACCACCGTGCTCGGGATGGTCGACGCGGCCGTCGGGGGGAAGACCGGCATCAACACGGCCGAGGGCAAGAACCTCGTCGGCGCCTTCCACGCGCCGCGGGCGGTCGTCGCCGACCTCGACGTGCTGACCAGCCTCCCGCGCAACGAGATCCTGGCCGGCTTCGGCGAGATCGTGAAGTACGGGATGATCGCCGAGCCGCGCATCCTCGACATCATCGAGTCCGACATCGACCTGGCCACGGACCCGACGTCGGAGGAGTTCCGCAGCCTGGTCGAACTGTCGATCGGGATCAAGGCGCGGGTCGTCGGCGAGGACTTCACCGAGAAGGGCCTGCGCGAGATCCTGAACTACGGGCACACCCTCGGGCACGCGGTCGAGCACGCCGAGCGCTACCAGTGGCGCCACGGCGCGGCCGTCTCCGTCGGGATGATGTTCGCGGCCGAGCTCTCGCGCCTGACCGGATCGCTCAGCGACGCGGTCGTGGACCGCCAGCGCCGGGTCCTCGAGTCGCTGACCCTGCCGACGAGCTACCCGCTCGGACGGTGGGAGACGCTCCTCGCCGCGATGCAGCGCGACAAGAAGACCCGTGCGGGCATGCTCCGCTTCGTGGTCCTCGACGACATCGCCCGCCCGAGCATCCTGCAGGGGCCGGAGACGTCGCTGCTGTTCGCGGCGTACCAGGAGATCGGATCGTAGGTCCGACTCGGCTGAGCCCGGGCGGCGCCGTTGGGGCGATTCGCATGCGGCGTCCAGACTCCTCTGCCGACGGGGCCGTGTCGACTACACTCGACGGGTCAGCCGGACCGGCCGATATCGCCGCGCCCGCGTACCGGGCTCGCCGGCGCAGACTTCCACCGAAACGGATCCCCCTTCGCATGGCCTCTACCACCGACATCAAGAACGGCACCGTCCTCAGCATCGACGGCCAGCTCTGGAACGTCATCGACTTCCAGCACGTCAAGCCGGGCAAGGGCGGCGCCTTCGTCCGCACCAAGATGAAGAACGTCCTCACGGGCAAGGTCGTCGACAAGACCTTCAACGCGGGCGCCAAGATCGACACGGCCAACGTCGACCGCCGCGACTTCCAGTACCTCTACCGAGACGGCGCGGACTTCGTGTTCATGGACACCAGCGACTACGACCAGATCACCGTCCCCGAGGCGGTCGTCGGCGACGCGGCGAACTTCATGCTCGAGAACCAGAACGTGACCCTCGCCCTGCACGACGGCGACCCGCTCTACATCGACCTCCCCGCCTCGGTCGTCCTCGAGATCACCTACACGGAGCCGGGCCTCCAGGGCGACCGCTCGACCGGCGGCACCAAGCCCGCGACGGTCGAGACCGGCTACCAGATCCAGGTCCCGCTCTTCCTCGAGCAGGGCACTAAGGTCAAGGTCGACACCCGCACGGGCGACTACCTCGGCCGCGTCAGCTGAGCCGGGCCTCCCGTGAGTGCTCGCACGAAGGCGCGCAAGCGCGCCCTCGACATCCTCTACAACGCCGACGTCCGGCAGATCAGCTTCGCCCAGTCGCTGCGCGCCGAGGCCGAGCGAGCGGCGAACGAGCCGGCCCGTGAGGCCTCGTGGCTCTACGCCCGCGAGATCGTCGACGGGGTCATCGACCACGCCGACGAGATCGACGAGCTGATCGCCCGGCTCGCCCAGGGCTGGACACTCTCGCGCATGCCGCTGGTCGACCGCGCGATCCTCCGGATCGGGGTGTGGGAGATCCTGCACAACGACGCGGTGCCCGACGGCGTCGCCATCTCGGAGGCCGTCGAGGCCGCCACGTCGCTGTCGACCGACGACTCGGCGGGCTTCATCAACGGGCTCCTCGCCTCCGTCGCGGAGTCCCGCACGACGGCCTGACCCGCCCCGGAGACCTGCTCGGCCCGCCGGATCCCCGTGATCGGGCGGGCCGAGGTCGTTCCCGGGCTGCCCGTCCGGCGGGCCGCGTGACGGCCCCTATACTCGACACGGCTTTTCCTTTAACAGCCGTCCTGTGAGGCGGGGAAGGAGGTCGGTGTGACGGCACGAATCGTGCTCAACGGCGCTGACATCACGCGAGCGCTCACGCGCATCGCCCACGAGATCCTCGAGTCGAACCGCGGCCCCGAGTCGCTGGTCGTCCTCGGCATCCCGACGCGCGGCGTCGCCCTCGCGAGGCGCATCGCCGAGACGATCGCGCGGATCGAGCCGGACGGGCCCCCCGTCTTCGCCGGCTCCCTCGACGTGACGATGTACCGCGACGACCTCTCCCGGCACCCGGTCCGCACCCCCGCGCGCACCGCCGTCCCCGCGAGCATCGACGGCCGAACCGTGGTCCTCGTCGACGACGTCCTCTTCTCGGGCCGCACCATCCGCGCCGCCCTGGACGCCCTCAGCGACATCGGCCGTCCGCGAGCCGTGCGGCTGGCCGCGCTGGTCGACCGCGGACACCGCGAGCTCCCGATCCGGGCGGACTTCGTCGGCAAGAACCTGCCGAGCAGCCTGAGCGAGCGGATCAACGTCCGGCTCGTCGAGACGGACGGTGAGGACCTGGTCGCGATCGAGTCGCAGGCCACCGGCGAGGAGACGGCTCCGTGAAGCACCTGCTCTCGACCCGGGACCTCGACCGCGCGAGCGCGATCGCACTCCTCGACATCGCCGAGGACATGGCGGACGTGCAGAACCGCGAGGTCAAGAAGCTGCCGACCCTGCGCGGGAAGACCGTGGTCAATCTCTTCTTCGAGGACTCCACCCGCACGCGGATCTCGTTCGAGGCGGCGGCGAAGCGGCTCTCGGCCGACGTCATCAACTTCAGCGCGAAGGGCTCCAGCGTCTCCAAGGGCGAGAGCCTGAAGGACACCGCGCAGACGCTCGCCGCGATGGGCGCCGACGGCGTGGTCATCCGCCACAGCGCCTCCGGAGCCCCCGCGGTTCTGGCGGCGAGCGGCTGGATCGACGCGTCGATCCTCAACGCCGGCGACGGGACCCACGAGCACCCGACCCAGGCGCTCCTGGATGCGTTCACCATCCGCCGGCGCCTGCACGGCGCCTCCGCGTCCCGCGGCAAGAGCCTCGACGGCGTCGCGGTCACGATCGTGGGCGACGTCCTGCACTCGCGGGTGGCGCGCTCGAACGTCTGGCTGCTGACGGCGCTGGGCGCCGAGGTGACGCTGGTCGCACCGCCGACCCTCGTGCCGGTCGACACGCGCGACTGGCCCGCGACCATCCGCTTCGATCTGGACGAGGCGATCGACACCGGGCTCCCCGACGTCGTGATGCTCCTGCGCATCCAGCTCGAGCGGATGTCGAGCGGGTTCTTCCCCAACGGCCGGGAGTACGCGCGGATCTGGGGCCTCGACGACGAGCGGCTCGCCCGGCTGGGTCCCGATACCATCGTCATGCACCCCGGACCCATGAACAGGGGCGTCGAGATCTCCTCGGCGGCCGCCGATTCGAGCCGCTCCACGGTGCTCGAACAGGTCACGAACGGAGTGTCCGTCCGGATGGCCGCGCTCTACCTGCTGCTGTCCGGCGAACGGGAGGTCCACTGATGAGCACTGCCCAGCCGCTTCAGAGCACGGCGCCGGAGCGGATCCTGATCTCGGGAGCGACGCTCGCCGACGAGTCGACCGCCGACCTGCTGATCGACGGGGGCGTGATCGTCGAGATCGGCGCCGACCTCGACTCGCGCGGGGCCCGCGTGATCGACGCCGACGGCCTGCTGGCGCTGCCCGGCCTGGTCGACCTGCACACGCACCTGCGCGAGCCGGGGTTCGAGCAGAGCGAGACGATCCTCACCGGCACGCGAGCTGCGGCCGCCGGAGGCTTCACCGCCGTCTTCGCGATGGCGAACACCTCGCCGGTGCAGGACACCGCGGGCGTGGTCGAGCAGGTGCAGAGCCTGGGCGAGGACGCCGGCTACGCGACGGTCCGCCCGATCGGCGCGGTGACCGTGGGTCTGGCGGGGGAGTCGCTCGCCGAGCTCGGCGCGATGGCCCGCAGCCGCGCGGCCGTGCGGGTCTTCTCGGACGACGGGAAGTGCGTCTCGGACGCGCTGCTGATGCGCCGCGCTCTCGAGTACGTCAAGGCGTTCGACGGAGTCGTCGCCCAGCACGCGCAGGAGCCGCGGCTCACCGTCGGCGCGCAGATGAACGAGGGCGCCGTCTCCAGCGCCCTCGGCCTGCAGGGCTGGCCCGCCGTGGCCGAGGAGGCGATCATCGCCCGCGACGTGCTCCTCGCCGAGCACGTGGGCTCCCGCCTGCACGTCTGCCACGTCTCGACCGCGGGCTCGGTCGACGTCATCCGCTGGGCGAAGGCCCGGGGGATCGACGTGACCGCCGAGGTCACCCCCCACCACCTGCTCCTCACCGAGCAGGCCGTCGCCGGCCAGGACGGGCCGAGCTACGACGCCCGCTTCAAGGTGAACCCGCCGCTGCGCCGCGACGAGGACGTGCTCGCCCTCCGCGAGGCCCTCGCCGACGGCACCATCGACATCGTCGCCACCGACCACGCGCCGCACCCGGTCGAGGCGAAGGACTGCGAGTGGGACGCCGCGGCGTTCGGCATGGTCGGCCTCGAGAGCGCGCTGAGCGTGGTGCACGCCGCCGTCGTCGAGGACGGGCGGATGAGCTGGTCCGACGTCGCGCGCGTGCTCTCCTCCGCCCCCGCCCGCATCGGCCGGCTCGACGGCTACGACCGCGGCCTCGCCGTCGGGGCCGCCGCGAACGTCGTGCTCTACGACCCGGAGGCGCGACGCCGCTTCTCCGTCGAGGACCTGCGCGGCCGCAGCGGCAACTCCCCGTACCTCGGTCGCGAGCTGCCGGGCCGCGTCGTCGCCACCCTCCACCGGGGCTTCCCGACCGTGCTGGACGGCGAGCTCGTCGACGCGGCGGTCGTCGCCGCCTCCGCGAAGGCCTCCCGTGGATAGGGCCGCGATCACGATCGTCATCGCCGCGGTCGTCGTCCTCGTCTTCGTCGGCATGCTGCTCTCCTGGCGCGCGCGGCGCCGCCGCTCGGCCGCCCTCGCGCCGGAGCCCGTGCCCGCGTCCTCGCTGGGCGCCGAGGTCGAGCGCGTCGACCTCCCGTACGTGGCCACGACCCGCTTCGAGCAGCCGCTCGAGCGCGTCGTGCTGCCGGGGCTCGGCTTCCGCGGCAACGCTGTGCTGCGCCTCCACGAGCGCGGCGTCGTGATCGCCCCCGTCGGCGAGCGCGAGACGGTGATCCCGGCCTCCCTCCTGCGCGGAGCGGGCCAGGGCAGCTACGTGATCGACCGCGTCGTCGAGGAGGGCGGCCTGCTCGTGATCTCCTGGTCGCCCCGCGGCGACGAGACCGTCGACAGCTACCTCCGCGTGGCCGAGCCCGCCCTCCGGGCGCACCTGGTCGCCGAGCTGCAGCGCCTCGCCGGGGGCAGGCACCGTGTACTGCTCGTCGGTCGAGACCGAGGAGGAGAGGTTGAGCCCCTGCATCTGCCGGCCGCCGAGGACCAGCGCGAGCTGCTCCTCCTCGGGGAGGGCGAGGTCCTCGCCCTTGCAGAACTCGTCCTCCCGGTGGTGCGCCTCGAGGCGCATCCCGAGGCGCTCGCAGAGGCGGGCGGACGCGGTGTTC
>NZ_PSUU01000044.1:0-28126 GCF_002932015.1 Rathayibacter sp. AY1H3 | reverse complement strand
ATGCTGAAGACGCTCTGACCGCCACCACGTCGTAGCCTGTCCCGGTGACTCCGCCGCCTCGCCGCCTGCCCTCCCGGGTCTACCGGCGACGCCGCGCCGCCGCTCGAGGAGCTCGACGAGGATCCGACGTAGCTCGACGTCGACGACGAGAACGAGGACACGCTGCCGGCGAAGGCCGCCGCGTGGAAGCCGTTCGGTCCGGAGTACCAGACCGGCTCCTCGCCGGTGCGCTCGTAGGCCGACGCGAGCTCCGCCGACCACTCCTTCTCGAGACCGAAGAGCACGGCCCACGGCAGCAGGCGCTCCGTCACCTCGACCACCTCGACCGGTCCGACCGTGCGCCGGTCCGCCCCGCGTGGCGACTGCAGCATCGCGATCCGGTCGGCCTCGGCCAGGCGGATGTACAGCTCTAGCCCGCGCAGATGGTCGCGCAACTCCGCGCCCGCGGCCGTCAGTGGCACCCTCGAGACCAGGATCGTCCCCACGACGGCCGCGACGATCGCGACCAGCATCAGCACGAGCGGGAGCGCTCCGCCGAAGGAGCGGGTCATCAGGAGGATCGCGCCCAGGAAGGCGGCCATGACACCCAGCAGCAGCGGAACGATCACGAGCACGCTGCCGCCGATCGTCCCGGCCTTCTTCAGTCCCGCCTCGGTCACCCGGTTGCCCAGCGCGGTCTGGAACTGTCCGACTGCCTTGCCGAACTCCTTGTCCTTGCCGGAGAGCTCACGCACCGTCCCCGGCACCCGGCCGAGGGCGATGTCGAGGAACTCGCGGTCGTCGGAGGCGAGGGGCCGCGGGCGTCCCGCGCGTCGCGTCGGCGTCGTCGCAGGGTCGAGCACCCGCACGGCGTACTCCTGCTTCCGCCCCTCCCCCGTCTCCTCGATGCGCACGAGACCGCGGACGGCGGCGTCCAGGAGTCCGGCCGCGGGGGCCTTCGACGTCTTCCGCAGCAGCGCGGCGGAGAGGAACAGCCCCTCCGCGGGCGGGTCGTACTCGGCGACGACGGTCGGGCGGCCGGGAGCGTCGCGGAGCACGGTCCGGCGGCGGTGCACGGCGAGCGCGAGGCCGATCAGGACCGCGGCGAGGCCGCCCAGCTGCACCCAGGACCAGCCGGAGGCGAGGTAGCGGTCGTCGCGCGGCGTGAAGGTCCCGGGAGCGAAGCCGATCGCCACGGTCACGTTCTCCCCCGGAGCCAGCGACTCCCCCGATGCCGTGACGACCGCGCCGTCGCGGCCGATCGGACAGGGCGTCGTCGAGCCCTCCGGTCCCCGGTAGCAGCTGACGGTCCCCGTCGCGGCGGAGGCCAGCGACCCGGCGAGCTCGACGCGCACGTCGTAGCGGTCGAAGGACTGGCGCCAGCCCGTCCCGTTGACGTCCCAGTAGAACTCGTCCTCGCCGCTGCGCGTGCCGGATCCAGGGAGGGTCGTGTTGTGCTGCGTGTAGGTGAAGACGTAGGTCTGGCTGCCGCTGACGAACTCGTCCGCCGCGCTGGTGACCAGGAGGAAGCCGTCCTCGCGCTCGGTGTCGACCGGCCGCGCCGCCCCGTCGCCGTCGGTGACGGACACCAGGTCGACGTCGGTCGGGTGCCCCTCGTAGTCGAGCGGGATCGCGCGCTGCATGCCGCGGTTCTGCGACGGCGGGAACTCGGCGACGAAGGTCTCGACAGTGGTCAGCGTCGAGCGGCCCTCCTCGTCGCGGTCGAGGCGGAAGTCGGCCGAGTACTCCGAGAACCGGAAGCCGTCCACGTCCGCGCGCACGACACCCGCGACGGGCTGCGGAGCCGCGACAGGGTGCGGAGCCGCCACGGCCTGCGCCGCCGCTCCGCCGACCAGCAGCGGGACCGCGAGGGCCACGGCCGCCGCGCGCCGCGCGACCACCCCCGCCCGGCCGGTCGAGGCGGACAGGATCGTGCCGAGCAGCCCCCACATGCCTGCGATGCTACGCGCCGACGCACGCCCGGCACGTCCCCCGGGCGGACTACTGGAGCAGGAACTGCGTGGGCGAGCCCGAGGGGATGCCGGCGACCGACACCGACAGGTTGTAGGCGGCGCCGCCCGCCTCGACCGCCTCGCGTCCGCCGGAGCAGGTGTCGGCGGAGGAGCGGGTGCGGTCCCACGTCAGCGCGCTGCCCATCACCGAGCGGCCCGCCTGGAGGAGCACCGGCAGATCGGCCGCGCCGGTCTGGCAGTCGGTCGAGGTCCAGATCTGCTCGGAGCCGCTCGTGATCGTGAAGACCTGCTTGCTCGTGCCCGCGTCGATCACGCAGTCGGTGCTCGAGATGTTGGCCAGCGAGAGCGAGAGCTGCGGATCCTCGCCGGGCGCGTAGCTCGTGGCGTCCGTGACCGCGGTGACGGCGACGGAGTCGGCCGAGCAGGCGGGTGCGGCGCCGGGCGTCGCACCGGGCGAGGTGGTCGGGTAGAGCGTCGGCAGCACGACGGTCGGCGTGGGGCTCGACGCGGCGTCGGAGCCGGTCATCCGCGGGAGCAGCGACAGCACCACGGCCAGGCCCGCGACGATGACGACCAGCGCGAGCAGCACTCCGGCGCGGCGTCGCCGGTAGACCCGGGAGGGCAGGCGGCGAGGCGGCGGAGTCACCGGGACAGGCTACGACGTGGTGGCGGTCAGAGCGTCTTCAGCATGCGGGTGTTGCCCAGCGTGTTCGGCTTCACCCGGGCGAGGTCGAGGAACTCGGCGACTCCCTCGTCGGGAGAGCGGAGCAGCTCGGCGTAGACCTCGGGGTCGACGACCTTCTCGCCGATCGGCTCGAAGCCGTGGCGGGCGAAGAAGTCGACCTCGAAGGTGAGGCAGAACAGGCGCTTCAGGCCGAGCTCGCGCGCGTCGTTCTCGAGGCGCTCCAGGATGTGGTGGCCCACGCCCCTCCCGAGCCAGTCCTGCGCGACCGCGAGGGTGCGCACCTCCGCGATGTCGTCCCACATCACATGCAGCGCACCGCAGCCGATCGCCGTCCCGTGGCCGTCCTCGGCGATGCGGAACTCCTGCACGGCGCCGTAGAGCACCACGCGGTCCTTGCCCAGGAGGATGCGCTCGTTCACGAGCGGCTCGCTGAGCTCCTGGATGAAGGGGACATCGCTCGTGCGCGCGCGGCGCACCGGGTACTTCCAATCGGCCATTCGACAAGCCTAGGGCGCACCGGGCGCGGGATCCTGCGAGCAGGCGCGCACCCCCGGACGACGACGTGCCCGCCCCCTCGCGAAAGGGGACGGGCACGGGGTCGTTCGGCAGCCTGCTACGACATCAGGTCGGGCGTCGCCGGGCCGGCCGTGGCTGCTCCGGTGGACGCGCCGGCGCTGATCGAGATCAGACGCGGGGTCGTGGTGAAGACGAACCTGTTCTCGGCGAAGTCCACGTGGATGTGGTCTCCGGCGCCGAGCTCGCCGTGCAGGATCCGCTCGGACAGCTGGTCCTCGATCTCGCGCTGGATCGCGCGGCGCAGGGGGCGCGCACCGAGGGCCGGGTCGAACCCGACCTCGATCAGGCGCTCCTTGGCCGGCTGCGTCAGCTCCACCGTCATGTCGCGGTCGAGCAGACGGTCGCCCAGGCGCTTGATGAAGAGGTCGACGATCTGGAGCAGCTCGGGCTTCGACAGCTGCGGGAAGACGATGACGTCGTCCACGCGGTTGAGGAACTCGGGCTTGAAGTGCTTCTTGAGCTCCTCGTTGACCTTGCCGCGCATGCGGTCGTAGCCGGTGGCGTTGTCGCCCTCGATCTGGAACCCGACGGGACCACCGGCGATGTCACGAGCACCGAGGTTGGTGGTCATGATGATGACGGTGTTCTTGAAGTCGACGACACGGCCCTGGCCGTCGGTCAGTCGACCCTCCTCCAGGATCTGGAGGAGCGAGTTGAAGATGTCCGGGTGCGCCTTCTCGATCTCGTCGAAGAGGACCACGCTGAACGGCTTGCGGCGCACCTTCTCGGTGAGCTGGCCGCCCTCCTCGAAGCCGACGAACCCGGGAGGGGCGCCGAACAGCCGCGAGACGGTGTGCTTCTCGCCGTACTCCGACATGTCGAGCGAGATCATCGCGTTCTCGTCGTCGAAGAGGAACTCGGCGAGCGCCTTGGCCAGCTCGGTCTTTCCGACGCCCGTGGGGCCGGCGAAGATGAACGAGCCCGAGGGGCGCTTGGGGTCCTTGAGGCCCGCGCGGGTGCGGCGGATCGTCCGCGAGAGGGCCGCGATGGCCTCCTCCTGGCCGATGACGCGCTGGTGCAGGGCCTTCTCCATGAAGACGAGCCGCGAGGACTCCTCCTCGGTGAGCTTGAAGACCGGGATGCCCGTCGCCTGGGCGAGGACCTCGGCGATCAGGCCCTCGTCGACCACGCCGGTGGCCTTGACGTCGCCCGACTTCCACTGCTTCTCGAGGCGCAGGCGCTCACCGAGCAGCTGCTTCTCCTCGTCGCGGAGCGACGCGGCCTTCTCGAAGTCCTGGTCCTCGATCGCGGCCTCCTTGGCGGAGCGGACCACGGCGATGCGGTCGTCGAAGTCGCGCAGCTCCGGCGGCGCCGAGAGGATCGAGAGGCGCAGGCGTGCGCCTGCCTCGTCGATAAGGTCGATCGCCTTGTCGGGGAGGAAGCGGTCGCTGATGTAGCGGTCGGCCAGGTTGGCCGCCGAGACGATCGCGCCGTCGGTGATGGACACCTTGTGGTGCGCCTCGTAGCGGTCGCGCAGGCCCTTGAGGATGTTGATCGTGTGGGGCAGCGACGGCTCCGCGACCTGGATCGGCTGGAAGCGGCGCTCGAGAGCGGCGTCCTTCTCGAAGTGCTTGCGGTACTCGTCGAGCGTGGTCGCGCCGATGGTCTGCAGCTCGCCGCGGGCGAGCAGCGGCTTGAGGATCGAGGCGGCGTCGATCGCGCCCTCAGCGGCCCCCGCGCCGACGAGGGTGTGGATCTCGTCGATGAAGGTGATGATGTCGCCGCGGGTGCGGATCTCCTTCGTGACCTTCTTGAGGCGCTCCTCGAAGTCACCGCGGTAGCGGGATCCGGCGATGAGCGAGCCGAGGTCGAGCGTGTAGAGCTGCTTGTCCTTCAGCGTCTCGGGCACGTCGCCGCGCACGATCGCCTGGGCGAGGCCCTCGACGACGGCGGTCTTGCCGACGCCGGGCTCGCCGATCAGGACGGGGTTGTTCTTGGAGCGGCGGGAGAGGATCTGCATGACCCGCTCGATCTCCTTCTCGCGCCCGATGACCGGGTCGAGCTTGTTGTCGCGCGCCGCCTGGGTGAGGTTGCGTCCGAACTGGTCGAGGATCTGCGATCCCCCCTGAGGCTGCTGCTGCTCACCGCCCACGGCGACCTGCTCCTTGCCCTGGTAGCCGGAGAGCAGCTGGATGACCTGCTGGCGCACGCGGTTCAGGTCGGCACCGAGCTTGACCAGCACCTGAGCGGCGACGCCCTCGCCCTCGCGGATGAGGCCGAGCAGGATGTGCTCGGTCCCGATGTAGTTGTGGCCGAGCTGCAGCGCTTCGCGCAGGGACAGCTCGAGGACCTTCTTCGCCCGAGGCGTGAAGGGGATGTGGCCGGTCGGCTGCTGCTGCCCCTGGCCGATGATGTCCTGCACCTGCTCGCGCACAGCGTCGAGCGAGATCCCGAGGGACTCGAGCGCCTTGGCGGCCACTCCCTCGCCCTCGTGGATCAGGCCGAGCAGGATGTGCTCCGTGCCGATGTAGTTGTGATTGAGCATCTTGGCCTCTTCCTGGGCCAGGACGACGACGCGCCGCGCGCGATCGGTGAATCTCTCGAACATGCTGTCACTCCCTACAGAACCCGCAGGGGTGGGCTCCGATACGTCGACTGTAACCAGCGCTCCCCCCGGTGAGCAGGCCTGTTCGCCCTGGGCGTGCACGCGATCCGGAGGGGTGCGGGCGGCGGTCCCGTCCACCGGTCCATGCGAAGGCATACACTTCCCGCATGAGCAACTTGGAGGAGCATCCCGACGAGCTCCCCGTCGCCGCGGAGCCGGACCCTCGCGAGTCCGGCGCAGTCGAGATCCTGGCGGCGCGGCTCGTCCCGCTCGGCGGTCCGCGCGCGATCGAGGTGCGCCGCACCCTCCCCCAGCGCTCGCGCTCGACGATCGGCGCATGGTGCTTCGCCGACCACTACGGCCCGGTGCGGCTCGGCGAGGAGGCCGGGATGGACGTCCCGCCGCACCCGCACACCGGCCTGCAGACCGTGAGCTGGCTCTTCGAGGGCGAGATCGAGCACCGCGACAGCGTCGGCAGCCTCGCCGTGGTGCGCCCGGGCGAGCTCAACCTGATGACGGCCGGACGCGGCATCTCGCACTCGGAGGTCTCGACCGGGGGCGCGCCCGTCCTGCACGGGGTGCAGCTCTGGGTCGCGCTGCCCGAGGAGGCACGGCTCGTCGATCCGTTCTTCGAGCACCACCGCGGCGTTCCCGTGGAGCTGCCCGGCGCGCTGGTCCGCGTCTTCGTCGGAGGGATGCTGGGCGCGTCGGTGCCCGCGAGCACCTTCACTCCGCTGGTCGCCGCGCAGATCGACCTCGAGCCGGGTGCCCGGGTCGAGCTGCCGGTCGAGGAGTCCTGGGAGTACGGCGTGCTGGTCGACGCCGGCCCCGTGGCGGTCGAGGGAGCGGACGTCCCGCGCTCGGACCTCGCCTACCTGGCGCCCGGCCGCTCGCACCTGGTGCTGACCGCCGGGGACGCGGGCGCCCGCGTGGTGCTGCTCGGCGGCCAGCCGTTCGCCGAGGAGCTGGTGATGTGGTGGAACTTCGTCGGCCGCAGCCATGACGACGTGGCGGCCGCCCGCGAGCGCTGGCAGTCCGACGTGATCGCCGGGGCGGATCCCGCAGGACCGTTCGGCACCGTCGACGGGTACGGCGGACGCGCGCTCCCCGCGCCCGTGCTGCCGACCGTGCGCCTCAAGCCGCGCCGCCGGGCCTGAGGCGAGACCGTCAGGCCGAGGCGCTCCGAGGCGGGGCCCACGACTCGGGAGCGCGGGAGTCGCGATGATCCCGCTCGACCACCGCGACTCCCGCGCTCCCACCGGCGCGTCAGGACGCGTCCGACTCCTTCTTCGCGGCGGCCTTCGCCGCGGCCTCGCGGTCGGTGGCCTCGGCCGTCTCGCGGAAGGCGCGGCGAGGATCCTGCAGCGTGCTCATCGGCGAGAGGTCGCGCGGAGTGACGGCGTCGACGAGCCAGCCCGTGATGATCCGCCACTTGCGGTCCAGGGTCGGCATCGCCGCTCCGTGGTAGGCGCGGTGGGCGAGCCAGGCGGGGAGGCCGCGCAGCTTCACGCCCTTGATCAGGCCGGCGCCCTTGCCGATGCCGTACTCGGCGACGGTCCCGACGGAGGCGTGGCGGTACTCCTCCACGGTGCCTCCGGTGAGGTCGGCGATGATGTTGCGCGCCAGGAGCTTGGCCTGCCGAACGGCGTTCTGCGCGTTCGGCGGGTAGTACGCGGGCTGCTTCTCACTGGTGAGGTCCGGCACCTGCGCGCCGTCGCCGGCCGCCCAGGCGCCGCCCACCGGCTCGCCGTCCTCGCGGATGACGCGCAGGCGCGCATCCGCCATGACGTGGCCCTTCGGACCGCGGGGCGCGTCGGTCGCGTCGAGGATGGGGTTCGGCTTCACGCCGGCGGTCCACACGATCGTGGCCGTCGGGATGCGCTCGCCGGAGGAGAGCTCCACGACGCCGTCCTCGCAGGAGGGCATCGTCGTCTTCAGGTGCACGTGCACGCCGCGCGAGCGGAGGTGGTCGAGCGTCCACTTCGAGAGCTCGGGACCGACCTCGGGGGCGACCCGGTCCAGCGCCTCGACGAGGTGCCAGGTGACGTCGCCCATCGAGAGGGAGGGCTGCGCGGCGAGCGTCTTGCGGCTGAGGTCGAGCAGCTCGCTCAGCGCCTCGACGCCGGTGTAGCCGCCGCCGACGAAGACGAAGGTGAGCAGGCGCCGGCGCTCGGCGGGATCGGTGGTGAGCGCCGCCTCCGCGATGTTCTCGATGACGCGGTCGCGCAGGTGCGCCGCCTCCTCCACCGTCTTGAAGCCGATGCCGTGCTCGGCGAGGCCCGGCGTGGGGAACGTGCGGGTGACGGCTCCGAGCGCGAAGACGACCTGGTCGAACTCGATCGTGCGGGTGGAGCCGTCCATCGCGGCGACGGTGGCGCTGCGCTCGGCGAGGCTCACGCCGGTGATCGCGCCGCGGATCACGCGGGTGCGCTTGAGCGCGGAGACCAGCGGCACCGTGACGTGGCGCGGCTGGACGTGCCCGCCGGCGACCTCGGGCAGCAGCGGCTGGTAGGTCATGTAGGGGTTCGGCTCGACGACGGTGACGTCGATCGGCGCCTCCCCCCGTCTCTTCTCGAGGCCCCAGGCGGTGTACAGGCCGACGTAGCCGCCGCCGAGGATGAGGATGCGCGTCGTACGGGATGCCGTCATGTCCGTTCCCTTCTCGAACCCGGCGCCGGGCAGGCGGAACCGGATGGTGCTGAGGACGCTCCGACGCTACGCGGGGCGCGGCGGCCCGCACAGGGACTTGCGCGACGAGTCGGGGCCGCGCATCCTCCGCCTGCGGGCGGACGGGAGCCGCGCTACTGCAGCGCCGAGGTGAGCCGCGCCAGGTTGTCGAGCAGGGTCGAGCGGAGCGGCTGCTGCCGCCACTCGCGGAGGGTCAGCTCGCGGGAGTGCTCGCGGTAGTCCTGCTGCACCTGGCGCAGGTCCTCGACGAACTCCGAGCCGCGCACCATGAGCGAGACCTCGAGGTTGAGCGTGAAGGAGCGCATGTCCATGTTGCTCGAGCCGATCACGGCGACGTCGTCGTCGATCGTGAAGTGCTTCGCGTGCAGGATGGTCGGCTTGCGGTACATCCAGATGCGCACGCCCGCGGTCAGCAGCGTCTCGTAGTACGAGCGCTGGGCGTGGTAGACCACGGCCTGGTCGCCGATCTCGGAGACGAAGAGCTCCACGTGCACGCCCCGCCGGGTCGCCGTCGTGATCGCGTAGAGCATCGCCTCGTCGGGCACGAAGTACGGGCTGGTGATGATGATCGACTTCTGCGCCGAGTAGAGCAGCGTCAGGAACAGGCGCAGGTTGTTCTCGCCCTCGAACCCCGGGCCGCTCGGCACCACCTGGCAGTCGATCGTGTCGCGCTGCTGCAGCGCCTCCATCGGCTCCGACTCCCGCAGGAGCAGCTCGTCGGTCTCGCTGTACCAGTCGGTGATGAAGATGGCGTTGATGCCCTGCACCACCGGCCCCTCGAGGCGCACCATCAGGTCGTGCCAGTGCAGGCCGCGACGGATGTTGCCGCGCTTGTTGTAGCTGGAGTCGACGACGTTCTGCGAGCCCATGAAGGCCGCGTTGCCGTCGACGATCAGCAGCTTGCGGTGGTTGCGCAGGTCCGGCCGCTGGTACTGCCCGCGCCACGGCCGCACGGGGAGCATGTACGACCACGAGGCGCCCGCCCGCTCGAGGGCGCGCAGCCGGCGATGGGTGCCGCTGTAGTAGCCGGGCACGCGGATCGACGCGATGTGGTCGAGGAGGATCCGCACCCGCACCCCTCGCGCCACCGCGCGGTCGAGCGCGTCGAAGAAGGGCGCGGTGGTCGAGTCGGCGGCGAGGATGTAGAACTCGCAGTGCACGTACCGGCGGGCGCGGTCGATCTCGGCGGCCATCGCGCGGATGGTCTGCTCGTAGTCGCCCTGGAGGCGCGCGTCGTTCCCGCCGACCAGCGGCATCGCCCCGAGGTTGCGGTTGAGGGTGACCACCGACTCCAGCCACTGCGGCCACGGGTGCTCCCGGGCGACGCGGTCGATGCCGTCGGTCGACTCCAGGATGAACCGGTTGATCTCCTGCTGCTTCCGGCGGCGCTTGCGCGGCAGCCGGTAGCTCCCGATGAAGAGGAACAGCAGGATGCCGACGTACGGGATCAGGAAGATCGCCATCAGCCAGGCGAGGCCGGTGGTCGGACGGCGGTTCCGCGGCACGACGATGACGGCGATCACGCGGACCACGAGCTCGACGACGACGGCCGCGATCGGGAGGATCACCGCCCAGTCGGGTGCGGGCACCGCGCCTCCTCGTTCGTCGTGCGGAGCCGCTCAGCGGGCGCGGGAGGCACCCGCGCGGCGGCGGCGGTGGTCAGGAGGCGTCGCGGGGAGGCAGGCCGCGGCGCTCGCGCTCGCGGGCCTCGATGCGGTCGTACGCTCGGCGCTCGTTGCGGTCCGAGCGGATGAGGGCGCGCATCACGAACCAGAAGATGGCTCCGACCGTGATCGTCGGCACGAGGGCCCACAGCCCCTGGTTCCACAGCTCCCAGTCCATGCGGCGATCCTACCCGCGGCACCGGCGCGGGAGCCGTGAGCCCGGAGGCCCGTGCGCCCAGCGGCCTTCGCGGGCGCTGGGCGCTACTGGCTCTCGACCGACTTGTTCAGCGCCGCGGCGTCGGAGTTGAGGCCCTCCAGCTCCGAGCGCAGGCCGTCGTACACGGCGACGTCCGCGTCGATGGCGGCGCGGGTGGCGTCGACGGCCTGGCTGCGGGCGAGCAGATCGGCGCGCTCCGTCTCGAACTCGGCCGTCGATCCGAAGTCGCCGCTGTCGGCGCGCGAGTTGAAGTCGTCGATCTCGACGTTGAGCGCGTCGTACTCGGCGTTGTTCGCGTCGATCCGCGCCGTGAGGTCGGCGTACATCGTCTCGATCCGGGAGACCAGGTCCTCGATGCGGTTCTCGAGATCGGTGAAGACCGCCTCGTCGCGGGCGTTCAGGCCCACGACGACGGAGCGGTCGTCGAAGAACTCGGCGTAGTGCGCCTCGAGCGCCGGTGGCAGGTCGGCCACCTCGGTCCCCAGGATCGAGTGCAGCTCGTTGACGCGCTCGCCGAGGCCGCCGGTGCGGTACAGCTCGAGGCGCTCGGCGATCGTGCCGTCCTGCGGGAGGGTCTCGTACGCGGCCTCGAGCTCGTCGCCCAGCTCGGCCTGCTCCTCCGCGTCGAGCCGCACCCACGCGGCGTGCAGCATCTCGTGGGCCGCCGTCACGTCGCGGATCCCGTCGAGGTCGGGATTGGCGACGTCCGAGATGTAGATGCTGGTGCCGGTGTAGCAGCCGAGGACGATGTCGTCGGAGGCGCCGTAGCCGCAGAGGTCGTTGAAGCCGGCGGTCGGCTCGACCGACGGGCTCGACGCGTAGTAGAGGGCGCGGCCGCGGTCGGACATGGCGGTCCGCTCCGCGAAGCCGGCGATCGTGGGGTCGGGCGTGAACGCCTCGGCCGCTCGCCGGTCGGCCAGCGCGGTGCCGACGTCGCCGGAGGAGGTGAGGACGCTCGCGGCGACCGCGGTCCCCACTCCGAACTGCGCGATCGTGAGGACGCCCGCCGCGACGGCCGCGACGATGCTCGATGCCCTGACCATGTCTCCCCCTCGGCTCCTGCGACCCTACTTGACGAGCGGGAACAGGATCGTCTCGCGGATCCCGAGGCCGGTGATCGCCATCAGGAGGCGGTCGATGCCCATGCCCATGCCGCCGGTGGGGGGCATGCCGTGCTCGAGGGCGCGGAGGAAGTCCTCGTCCAGGCGCATCGCCTCGTCGTCGCCCGCGGCGGCCTGGCGGGCCTGCTCGACGAAGCGCTCGCGCTGCACGACCGGGTCGATCAGCTCGGAGTAGCCGGTGGCCAGCTCGAAGCCGCGGACGTAGAGGTCCCACTTCTCGACGACGCCCGGGATGCTGCGGTGCGCGCGCACGAGCGGCGAGGTGTCGACGGGGAAGTCCATCACGAAGGTCGGACGCGTCAGGCCGCCCTTCACGAAGTGCTCCCACAGCTCCTCGACGTACTTGCCGTGCGTGGGGACGTGCACCTCGACGCCCTCGCGCGCGGCGAGGGTCTCGAGCTCGGCGAGCTCCGTCTCCGGCGTGATCGCGATGCCGGCCGCGAGCGACAGGCTCTCGTACATCGAGACGCGGTCCCACCGGCCGCCGAGGTCGAACTCGGTGCCGTCGGCCCAGGTGACCACGTGCGAGCCCGCGACGGCCTGCGCCGCGTTCTGGATCAGCTCCTGGGTGAGGTCGGCGATCGAGTTGTAGTCGCCGTACGCCTGGTAGGCCTCGAGCATCGCGAACTCGGGCGAGTGCGTGGAGTCGGCGCCCTCGTTGCGGAAGTTGCGGTTGATCTCGAAGACCCGGTCGATGCCGCCGACGACCGCCCGCTTGAGGTAGAGCTCGGGCGCGATGCGCAGGTACAGCTCGGTGTCGAACGCGTTCGAGTGCGTGGCGAAGGGGCGGGCGGAGGCGCCGCCGTGCATCACCTGCAGCATCGGGGTCTCGACCTCGAGGAACTCGTGCGAGGCGAAGGTGTCGCGGAGGGAGGCGTTCACCCGGGCGCGGGTGACGACCGTCTCGCGGGCCTGGGGGCGCACGATCAGGTCGAGGTAGCGCTGGCGCATCCGGGTCTCGTCGCCGAGCTCGTTGTGCAGGTTCGGCAGCGGCAGGATCGCCTTCGCGGCGATCGTCCACTCCGACACCCACACGCTCAGCTCGCCGCGCTTGCTCGAGACGACCTCGCCCTCGACGAAGAGGTGGTCGCCCAGGTCGACGAGCTCCTTCCACGCCGCCAGCGACTCCTCGCCCACGTCGCCGAGCGAGACCATGGCCTGGATCCGCTCGCCGTCGCCGGCCTGCAGCGTCGCGAAGCAGAGCTTGCCCGTGTTGCGCTGGAACACCACGCGGCCCGCGAGGCCGACGCGCTCGCCGGTCTTCACGTCCGGCTCGATGCCCTCGTGGCGCGCCCGGACGGCCGCGATGGTGTCGGTGACTCCGACCGCGACGGGGTAGGCGCCGGCGCCGAGGTCGTCGCCCGCGAGCTCGAGCAGGCGCTCGCGCTTGGCGAGGCGGACGGCCTTCTGCTCGGAGGCCTCCTGCTGCGCGGCCCGCTCGGCGGCGGCCTGCTCGGCGGCGGCCTGCTCGGCGGCGGGGGTCGTGGTCTCGGGGACGTCGGGGGTGTCGGCCATGAGGGGTCGCGGTGCTTTCGGTTCGGGGCGGACGGCCGCGATCAGGCGAGCAGGATCGGGGCGTTGTCGAGGAGGCGGGTGGTGCCGACGATCGCGGCGACGAGCACGAGTGCCGGGCCGCGGTGGTCGGCGTCGACCGGGAGGAGCGTCGCGGGATCCACGACGACGAGGTAGTCCAGCTTAACGAGCGGCTCGGCGTGCGCGACGGCCTCGGCGGCCTCGATCGCCGCGGCGGCACCGCGGTCCGCGGCTTCCGCGGCGGCCGCGAGGAGGCGCGGCAGCACGAGGCCCGCGCGGCGCTGCTCCTCGTCGAGGTAGCGGTTGCGGCTGGAGCGGGCGAGCCCGTCCTCCTCCCGCACGATGCCGACGCCCTCGATCTCCACGGGCAGGTCGAGGTCGCGGACCATGCGGCGCACGAGGAACAGCTGCTGCGCGTCCTTCTGCCCGAAGACCGCGACGTCCGGCTGGGCGATGCTCAGGAGCTTGGCGACGACGGTGAGCATCCCGTCGAAGTGGCCCGGCCGCGCACGCCCCTCGTAGAGACCGCCGACCTCGCCCGCGACGACCCGCGTCGAGGACGGCCCGTCGGGGTACATCTCGGCGACTCCCGGGGCGAAGAGGAGGTCGGCCCCGGCCGCGTCGAGCAGGGCGGTGTCGCCCTCGAGGTCGCGCGGGTAGCGGTCCAGATCCTCGGCCGGGCCGAACTGCAGCGGATTCACGAACACCGACACGACGACGACGTCGGCCAGCTCGCGCGCCCGCTCGACGAGGGCGAGGTGCCCGGCGTGCAGGGCGCCCATCGTCGGCACGAGCGCGATGCGCCGACCGGCCCGCCGCGCCTCCTGCAGCCGCTCGCGGAGGTCGCCGATGCGGTGGACGGTGCTGATCACCCGACGATGCTACCGGCGGGCCCGCGGCCACCGGGGCCCTCGACACCGGGACGCCGCGCTCCTCCGCGAGGCGCCGCCTCCCGAGCGGCGTCCGGCCCGGGGAGCGGCGTCTCGAGCGGCGCCGCCCGTCAGCCCGCCGCGCGGCGCAGGGCGTCGTCGACGGAGGAGCGGACGAGGCTGGAGAGGAAGAAGCCCGGCTTCTCGACGCCGATGCCCGCCAGCAGTCCCGCCGCCTGGTCGACGATCGCGGTCGAGAAGGTCGTGGCGGTCGAGACGGCCTCCGCGTAGGCGGCGCGGTCCGACTCCGCCACGGTGACCGGCTCCCCGCCCATCTCGACCACCAGCGCCTGCGCGATCGGCAGCACCGGGCCCGGCGCCGACACGGCGAAGTAGGTCTCGGCGAGGCGCGCCAGGTCGAGGCTGGTGCCGCTGAAGGCCATCGCCGGGTGGACTGCCAGGGGGATGACCCCGGAGGCGAGCGCCGGCGCGAGCACCCCGTAGCCGTGCTCAGGCGCCGTGTGCAGCACCAGCTGGCCGGGCTGCCACGCTCCGGTCGCGGCGAGCCCCGCGACCAGGGCGGCGATCTCGCTCCCGGGGACGGCGACGATCACCAGCTCGCTGCGCTCGACGAGCTCGGGGATCGCGAGCACGGGGACTCCGGGGAGCAGCGCGTCGGCGCGCTCGCGGCCGCTCTCGCTGGTGGTGGCGATACCGATCACGGCGTGGCCGGCCCCGGCGAGCGCGGCACCGAGCACCGGGCCCACGCGTCCGGCACCGATCACGCCGACGCCCAGGCGTCCGTCGCGGCGGTTCTCAGGCATGCGGTTCCCCCTCCGGAGCGGGCCAGACGGGCAGGGCGGGTGCGGCCGCGCGCCGCCCCCACTGGTGGCTCGCGTCGCGGTCGGCGGCCCGCACTCCGGCCGTCGCGAGGCTCTCGAAGAAGGCGAGCCCGTCGGCCGCGCTCATCACCGGCACGAGCGGAGTGACGGGGCCGGCCACCGTGTGCACGCGCGCCGAGGCCAGCCCGAGCAGGCGCTGGAGCGGTCCCTGCTGGACCCCGACGCTCTGCATCCGCGCCAGGGGCACCACGGCGACCCGCCGCCAGACCGCTCCGCTGCGCAGGATCGCGACCTCGTCCGTCAGCCGGTACCCGGTCCTCCGGAACGAGAAGGGGCGGAGCCACACCGCCGAGCGCGGCGCCCGGGTGAAGCCGGCCGCGTCGCGGTGCCGGAGCGCGTCTCCGACGGGCGTCGACTCCGCTCCCTCGGCCGGTCCGGGCAGCAGGAGGGCGAGGACGCGCTCGACGGCGGCGAGGTCGCCGACGGGCAGGATCGTGGTGTTCGGCTCGCCGTTCGCCCCGCGGGAGGCCGCGTGGCCGGCGCGGTCGATCCGCACCTGCCACCAGCCGAAGGGGCGCCAGAGCAGCGGCTGCGTGATCTCGACGGCGTGGATCCGGCCGGGCGGGATCGTGTCGCTGCTGGTCGAGAGCACGCCGTAGCCGACCCGCACGCCGTCGGGCGTCGCGGCGATCGAGTACCGGAGCGAGCGCACGAACTGGCGGACGTAGTAGCTGCCCGAGCCGATCAGGCCCGGCAGGATCGCGAAGAGCACGTAGGGCGAGCCGTAGACGGCGACGAACACCACGGCGACGACCGAGGCTGCCAGGAACAGCGTGAAGCCGCTGAAGACGAGCGAGCCGAGGAGCCGGCCCGGCGGGATCGAGACGACCGACTCGGGCGGCGTCTCGTCCTGAGGCTCGCCGAACTCCTCCAGCCGGCGCGCCAGGAACCCGCCCGCCGGAGCCGCACCGTCGACCGTCGCCTCCCGCTCGCGCACCCCGGACGCGAGCCGCAGGATGTCGCGGCGCAGGGCGTCAACCAAGCGCGACCCGAGGTACGACAGCTGGACGTTCGCGTCCTGCCCGGCCACGCTCACCTCGAGCTTCGCGGCTCCGAACAGCCGCGCGAACAGCGGACGCTGCACCGCGATGCCCTGGATGCGGTCCAGCCGCGCCCGCCGGTTGGTCCGGAAGAGCACGCCGGAGCGCACCTCGACGAGCTCGTCCGTGATGCGGAAGGTGTGCATCCGCCAGGACAGCCAGAACGCGAAGACGGCGACCGCCAGGCCCACCGCGACCGCCAGCAGCGCCCAGCCGACGAGGCCGCGGCGCAGCAGCTCGTCGACCGGATCGCCGCTCTCGAAGCCCTCCGGCCCGGGCAGGAAAAGCTCGACCAGGCGCTCGCGGAGGTTCGTGATCACGATGCCGAGGACGACCAGCAGGCCGATCCCGCCCTTGAGGACCGGGGTCGCGGGATGGAGGCGGTGCCACTCCCCGTCGGCCAGGTCCGTCTCGACGGCGCGGAGCTCGGTCACAGGCCGGCCCGGCGCGACTCGGCGAGCTCGACCAGGCGGTCGCGGAGCTCCTCCGCGTCCTGCTCGGCCAGGCCCGGGATGCTGACGCCGGTCGCCGCGGCGGCGGTGACGAAGCGGAGGTCGGCGAGGCCGAGCGCCCGGGCGAGCGGCCCGCGGTTGACGTCGATGAGCTGCATCCGCCCGTACGGCACCGACACGAAGCGCTGGAACATGATGCCGCGGCGGAAGAGGAGGTCGTCCTGGCGCAGGAGGTAGCCGTAGGCGCGCGCACGGCGCGGGGCCACGATCAGGAGGGTCACCGCGAGGGCGGCCGCGGCGGCCAGCGGGATCCAGCCCCACGGCAGGCCGATCAGCATCAGCACCACGGGCACGGCGAGCAGCAGCACGCTCGACACGACGGCCGACACGATCTCGACCGCGACGTACCGGGGCGAGACGCGGCGCCACTCCCCCGTGATGTCGAGACGGTCCCGCCGGCGTCCCCTCGCGTCGCGGCGGGTCGTCGGCGACGCGTCCTCGGGCTCGGCGGGCATGGCGTCGTCCTCACTGCCCGCGGCGGTCCGGGCGTCGGCGTCAGGCGTGGTTCACCTCGCCGACGGCGGTGTCGTCGTCGTCGCTCGGCGGGATGGTGCACAGGTGCTCGGCGACCAGGCCGGCCACCAGCAGGACGAGCGCACCCACGATGGTCGCGACGTCCTGCCACACGGAGCCTAGCGAAGGGATCGCACGGCTCAGCAGGTACACCAGGATGCCGCCGGAGGCTCCGAGCAGCAGAGCACCGACGTGGCTGGACGCCTTCGCCAGCACCACGACGCGCATCGCCCGGAACGGATCGATGGGCCGGCGCAGCGTGCCCTTCGTGGCGCGGTGGATCGGGACGGCGAAGCCGAGCACGAGGGCCGCGACCACGATCAGGGTCAGCGGAACCGTCAGCGGCGGGATGAGCACGGGGCGGCCGGCGGCGGCGATCGCGAGGTCGAGGAGGAACCCCGCGACGGCCCCGGCGAGGCCGAGTCCGAGCAGGGTGCTGATGCGGGTGCGCCTCACGGGGTCCTGCTCTCGGGGTCGGCGGTGCTGCCGCGGGCGGAGTCGCGCCCCGGCCAGGTCAGCCCGGCCGGGTGGTCGGTCACGCGATCGGTCGCCCGTGCGCGCAGCTCGGCCACGGGTCCGGCTCCGGGAAGGACCGCCGCCGGCTCGACGTCGAGCCAGGGCTCGAGCACGAACGCCCGCTCGGCGGCCCGCGGGTGCGGGAGGGTCAGGTGCGCGTCGTCGCGGAGCACGCCGCCGACCGCGATCACGTCGATGTCGAGGGTCCGGTCGCCCCAGCGCTCCTCGCCCTCGCCGCGGATCCGGCCGCCGGCCGATTCGATCGCCGCCGTCGCCGCGAGCAGGTCGTCGGGCTCGAGGACGGTCGAGCCGGTCACGACCGCGTTGAGGTACCCGGGCGCGTCCGCGTCGACGCCCTCGGGCTTCCACGCGGGCGACTCGACGACCTTGGACACCGCCTCGATGCGCAGGCCCGGCGTCGTGGCGAGGGCCCGCAGCGCCTCCTCGAGGTGCGCCAGGCGGTCGCCGAGGTTGCTGCCGAGCGCGAGCACGACGTGGCGCACCGGGCGGACGCGCTCCTGCCGCGGCCTCACGAGCGGGTCCTCGTGATCTGCACGGCCACGTCCTCGAACGGCAGCGGGATCGGCGCGTCCGGCTTGTGGACGGTGATGCGGACGACGTCGGCGGCGGCGAAGCCCAGGGCCACCCGGGCGAGGCGCTCGGCCAGGGTCTCGATGAGGTCGACCGGGTCGCGGGTCACCGCGTCGGCCAGGGCGATCGCGAGCTCGCCGTAGTGCACCGTCTCGGCCAGCGCGTCGCCCTCGGCCGCCGGCGCAGTGTCGAGCCAGACCGTCGCGTCGATCACGAAGTCCTGGCCGTTCTCGCGCTCGAAGTCGAAGACGCCGTGGTGCGCGCGCACGCGCAGCCCGGTGAGGGTGATGGAGTCGCGCACGGCGAGGGCGGCGGGGTCGATCGCGGTCACGGGGTCTCCTCCTGGAGTCGGGCGGCGAGGGCCAGGGCGCGGGCGGACGAGCGGACGTCGTGGACCCGGACGCCCCAGGCGCCGTACCCGGCGGCGACGAGGCTCAGCATGGCGGAGACCTCGTCGCGCTCGGCGGCCGGGGCGCCGGCGGGGGCGAACGGAGCGAGGAACCGCTTGCGCGAGTGGCCGACCAGGACCGGGAAGCCCAGCGAGACGATCGCGTCGAGCCCGGCCAGCAGCGCCCAGTCGTGCGCGCCGACCTTCGCGAAGCCGAGGCCGGGGTCGAGCAGGAGGCGGTCGTCCCGGATCCCGGCCTCACGGGCGGCGTCGACGCGGCGCTCGAGCTCGCCGCGGACGTCCGCCACCACGTCGCCGTAGGACGCGAGAGCGGTCATGCCCGCGCTGTGCCCGCGCCAGTGCATCGCGATGTAGACGGCGCCGCGCTCGGCGACGAGCGGGAGCATCCGCGGATCGGCGAGGCCGCCGGAGACGTCGTTGACGACGACGGCGCCCGCGTCCAGAGCGGCCTCCGCTGTGGCGGCGCTCATCGTGTCGATGCTGACGCGCACCCCCTCCGCGGCGAGGGCGCGGACGACGGGCAGCACGCGGCCCTGCTCGGCGGCGGAGTCGACGCGCGCCGCACCGGGGCGGGTGCTCTCGCCGCCGACGTCGACCAGGTCCGCGCCGAACGCGGCGGGTCCGTCCCCGGCGGGCCGGGTCAGGTCGAGGCCGTGGCGGACGGCGTCGTCGACGGACAGCCAGCGTCCGCCGTCGCTGAACGAGTCCGGAGTGACGTTGAGGATCCCGAGGAGCGCGGCGCGGCCGGTCGGCGTGAGGTCGGCGACGGTGGTGGCCACGTCACTCCCCCCGCGCGGCGCCGATCAGCGCGATGATCTCGGCGCGGGCGGCCGGGTCGGCGAGGGAGCCGCGGGCGGCGACCGTCACGGTCGAGCTCGCGGTCTGGCGCGGCCCGCGCATCCGCACGCAGCCGTGCTCGGCGTCGACCACGACGAGCACTCCCTCGGGAGCGAGGCCCTGCTCGAGCGCGTCGGCGATCTGCTCGGTCATCCGCTCCTGGATCTGCGGCCGCGACGCGACCGTCTCGACCACGCGCGGCAGCCGGCCGAGGCCGACGACCCGTTCGCGCGGCCGGTAGGCGATGTGCGCGACGCCGAGGAACGGCAGGAGGTGGTGCTCGCAGACGGAGCGGAAGGCGAGGTCGCGCACGACCACCGTCTGGTCGAGCGGCGACTCCTGGCCGCCCTCCACCACCGCGAACGTCTCGGTCAGCTGGGCCGCGGCGTCGTCGTCGAAACCGCCGAAGAACTCCTCGTACGCCTCGGCGAACCGCCGCGGCGTGTCGAGGAGTCCCTCGCGGCCCGGGTCGTCCCCGATGGCCGCGAGGATCTCGGCGACGGCCGCCTCGATGCGCGCCTTGTCGACGGGCACGCGCGCGCTACGCCGTCGCGGGGCGCGGGTTGATCAGCGGCGGGCGCTTCGGCGCGACCTCGTCGGCACCAGCGGAGGAGACTCCCCCGTCGGTCGCACCCGAGTCGATCGGCGCCTTGGCGACCGGGACCGCGATGGGCGGCAGGTCGGACAGGGGGCGCTTGTCGCTCGAGAGCCACTGCGGGCGCTCGTCGATGCGGCGGACGTCCTTGAAGATCTCGGCCAGCTGGTCGTGGTCGAGCGTCTCCTTCTCGAGCAGCTCCATCGCGAGGCGGTCGAGGATGTCGCGGTTGTCGTTGATGACCTGCCACGCTTCGTCGTGCGCCTGCTCGATGAGCTGGCGCGTCTCGGCGTCGACCGTCTCGGCGATCTGCTCGGAGTAGTCGCGCTGGTGGCCCATGTCGCGGCCGAGGAACATCTCGCCCGACGACTGGCCGAGCTTGACCGCTCCGACGTTCGCGGACATGCCGTAGTCGGTGACCATCTTGCGGGCGATGGAGGTCGCCTTCTCGATGTCGTTCGACGCTCCGGTGGTGGGGTCGTGGAAGACGATCTCCTCCGCGACGCGGCCGCCCATCGCGTACGTGAGCTGGTCGAGGAGCTCGTTGCGGGTCGTGGAGTACTTGTCCTCCAGCGGGAGCACCATCGTGTAGCCGAGGGCGCGACCGCGCGGCAGGATCGTGACCTTGGTCACGGGGTCGGTGTGGCGCATCGCCGCCGCCGCCAGAGCGTGTCCGCCCTCGTGGTAGGCGGTGATCAGCTTCTCCTTGTCGCGCATGACCCGCGTGCGGCGCTGCGGCCCCGCGATGACGCGGTCGATGGCCTCGTCGAGCGCGCGGTTGTCGATCAGCTGCGCGTTGGAGCGGGCGGTGAGCAGTGCGGCCTCGTTGAGGACGTTGGCCAGGTCGGCGCCGGTGAAGCCCGGGGTCTTGCGGGCGACGACCTCGAGGTCGACTCCCCCGGCGAGCGGCTTGCCGCGGCCGTGGACCTCGAGGATCCGCTTGCGGCCGAGCAGGTCGGGGGCGTCGACGCCGATCTGGCGGTCGAAGCGGCCCGGACGCAGCAGCGCGGGGTCGAGGATGTCGGGGCGGTTCGTCGCCGCGATCAGGATGACGTTCGTCTTGACGTCGAAGCCGTCCATCTCGACCAGCAGCTGGTTGAGGGTCTGCTCGCGCTCGTCGTGACCGCCGCCCATGCCGGCGCCGCGGTGGCGGCCGACGGCGTCGATCTCATCGACGAAGATGATGGCCGGCGAGTTCTCCTTCGCCTGCTGGAACAGGTCGCGGACACGGCTCGCGCCGACGCCGACGAACATCTCGACGAAGTCCGATCCGGAGATGGAGTAGAAGGGGACGCCCGCCTCGCCCGCGACCGCGCGCGCCAGCAGGGTCTTGCCGGTGCCGGGAGGGCCGTAGAGCAGGACGCCCTTCGGGATGCGGGCGCCGACGGCCTGGAACTTCGCGGGCTCCTTGAGGAACTCCTTGATCTCGTGCAGCTCCTCGATCGCCTCGTCGGCGCCGGCGACATCGCCGAACGTGACCTTGGGCGACTCCTTCGAGACGAGCTTCGCCTTCGACTTGCCGAACTGCATGACGCGGTTGCCGCCGCCCTGCATGCCCGAGAGCATCAGCCAGAAGAACGCGCCGATCAGCAGGATGGGGAGCAGGAAGCCGAGGGCCGAGAGGAACCAGTTGGTCTGCGGGACCTCGTCGTTGTAGCCGGTGCTGCCGAGATCGGCCGCGGACACCGCGTCGACGACCTCCGCGCCGCGAGGGGCCACGTAGTAGAACTGCACCTGCGTGCCGTTGTCGCCGTCGGCCTGCTTGAGCGTGAGATCGACGCGCTGCTCGCCGTCCACGATCTTCGCCGAGTCGACCTTGCCGTCCTTCAGGAGGTCGAGACCCTCCTGCGTCGTGACCGGCCGGAAGCCGGACATGGTGATCAGCGAGGAGCCGATCCACACCGCGACGATCGCCAGGACGACGTAGAGGATGGGACCCCGGAAGATGCGCTTCACGTTCATGCTTGTTGCGGGTGCGACACCCGGCGCCTTTCTGACGAGGAGATTGTGCCTGCCAGGCTACCTCCCGCACTCTGAGCGCCGCCCACGCGTTCGCCGTGGGCCGAACGGCCGCGGGCTGTGTGGTCTGGCGGGGATGCGGCGGGCCGCATCCCCGCGCGCGGTCGGCTTCGCGAGATGGTGCGTTCCGCAGAGCGGGGTGCGTCGGACTGCCGGGAAACGCTGGCACGCGTCGGCACCGTCCGGCGGGGATGCGGCGGGCCGCATCCCCGCGCGCGGTCGGCTTCGCGAGATGGTGCGTTTCGCAGAGCGGGGTGCGTCGGACTGCCGGGAAACGCTGGCACGCGTTTCCCGGTCCGCGTCCTCTGCCTTGCGGGTGGAGGTCGCGGGGATCGGCGCTTCGGCGGTGGGGACGCGCCGTGAGAGCGCAGGAGTTGTCGCACTCGAGCTCGACAGCGACGACTACTGCGGTCTCGGGAGGGCGAGGGTGTCCGAGCGGGGCGCGCCGCGAGAACGCAGGAGGCGCGGACGGACAGACCGGGCCCGCCCGGCCCGGGTCAGGCCGACTCGAGGAGGGGCTCCGGGTCGCGGAGGGCGGGCACGAGGCCGCGGCGGCGGCGGGCGGCGGCCAGCACGGTCACGGCGAGCGCCCCGACCAGCCAGAGCACGAGCACCAGGACCGCGTGCGCGACTCCGATGCTGCCGCCGGCGATCAGCGAGCGGAACGCCTCCACCGTCCAGGTCAGCGGCAGCACCCCGTGGATCGCCTGGAAGAAAGCGGGCGCGGTCTCGACCGGGTAGGTGCCTCCGGCCGAGGACAGCTGCAGCACGATCATCAGCAGCGCCAGGAACCGGCCCGGGGCGTCCAGCAGCGCGATCAGCGCCTGGTTGATCGCCACGAAGGTGAGGCTCGTGAGCACGGCGATCCCGATCAGCCCGGGCAGGTTCGACGCCTCGACGCCCACTCCGAAGCGGATGACGAGCGCGGCCAGGACGCCCTGGGCGACCGCCATCAGCGCGCCGGGCAGGTAGCTGCGCAGCGCGATGACCCAGGCGGGACGGCGCGCGGTGAGGAGGCGGGAGCTGAGCGGGGCGCTCATCAGGTAGAAGGCGAGCGCGCCGACCCAGAGCGCGAGCGCCATGAAGTAGGGGGCGAGGCCGTAGCCGTAGGACGGCACGCGGTTCATCCGCTCGGCGTCGATCCCGACCGGGGCGGCCGCGACGGTGCTGAGCTCCTGCGCCTGCTCGCCGGTGTAGGTGGGCACGTCGTCCGCGCCGTCCGAGAGTTTCGTGTCGAGGGTGCGCGATCCGGAGGCGAGCGAGTCGATCCCGTCGGCGAGGTCCTGCGAACCGGTGGCCGCGTCGGCCGAGCCGGTCGCGGCGGTCTCGGCGCCGTCCGCGAGGTCCGAGGCGCCCGTCGCGAGGGCGGCCGTCCCGGAGGCGAGGTCGGAGGCGCCGGCAGCCGCGGAGGCGATGCCGCTGGTGAGCGGGCCGACCGCGCCGGAGAGGGTGTCCACTCCGCCGGCGACCTGCGCGGCTCCGCCGTCGAGGGTCGCAGCTCCCTGGGCGAGGGCCTGCGCTCCGGTCTGCAGCTTCTGGGCGCCGTCGGCGGCGGAGGTCGCCCCGGTGGCCAGAGCGGCGGTGCCGGTCGCGAGGTCGGCGGCTCCGCTCGAGACCGTGGCGGCACCGGCGGCGAGCGCCGTCAGTCCGCTGCCGTCGTCGCCGACGAGCGCGGTCGCACCGGAGGCGAGCGTCTGCGCGCCCGCGTCCGCCGAGGCGGCTCCGCCCGCGAGGGCGGCCGCACCCTCCTCGAGGGCGGTCAGCTCGGCCACGCGCTGGGCGTCGGACAGCGAGTCGTACCGAGAGAGCAGGGAGGCGAGGCCGGAGTCGACTCCGGTCGCTCCGGTGGCGAGTTGCGGAGTGGCGGTCGCGAGCGCTCCCGCACCGGTCGCGAGCTGCTGGGCTCCCGCGAGGGCGTTCCCCGCTCCGTCGGAGAGGGAGGCGGACCCGGTGGCCAGCGCCTCGGCGCCGGACGCCGCCGAGGCCGCGCCGTCCTTCAGGGTCGACGTCCCCGCGGCGAGGTCGGCGGCGCCCGAGGCGAGCGACGCCGCTCCGCCGTCGAGCTGCTGGGCGCCGTCGGCGACCGTGCGGGCTCCCGTGTCGAGCGCCGCCGCCTGGTCGGGCAGCTGACCGGTCCCGCTCGCGATCCGCTGGAGTCCCGACGAGAGGTCGGACGCTCCGGAGGCCGCGCTCCCCGCGCCCGAGCGGAGGGAGTCGGCGCCGGTCGCCAGCTGCGCGGTGCCGTCCTGCAGCTGCGCGAGCCCGACGACCAGCTCGGAGGAGCCGGACGCGGCGGTCCCGGCGCCGTCCGCCAGCTGAGCGGCGCCGTCGGCCGCCTGCTCGAGGCTCGAGTGCACGTCGGTGAAGCCGAGGTAGACGTTCTCGAGGTAGGTCGCGCCGACCTTCTCCTCCAGCGTCTTCGTCACGGTGGTGCCGATGGTGGAGGCGATGTTGCCGACGATCAGGTTGGCCGCGTCGTTCGTCTCGATCGACAGCTTCGCCTGCACGGCCGCGGCGGGGTCGTCGCCGCCGACAGAGGCGACGTCGGCCGAGAAGCCGGCCGGCACCGTCAGCACGGCGAGGACGTCGCCGGAGGCGAGCTCGCGGGACGCCTCGTCGGCACCGGTCGCCGTCCAGGCGAAGTCCGAGCCGGACGTGTCGGTGGTGAGCTGCTCGGTCAGGTCGTCGCCGAGGGCGAGCGCGGAGCCGTCCGAGGCGGTCGCGCCGGTGTCCTCGTTGACGATCGCGGCGGGCACCGTGTCGAGGTGGTGCGTGGGATCGAGGTTGGCCGAGGTCAGCAGTCCCGCGTAGATCAGCGGGATGAGCGCGATCGCGGCGAAGACGACGACGAGGCGCGGGTTCACGGCGCGCAGGGCGCGGCGGAGCGGGGAGGTGGTCATGGTCCTTCTACTTCGTGGAGTGCAGGGCGGCGAGCCGCGGCGAGGCGACTCCGGTGACGAGGAGCTCGGCGATGTCGGCGGAGGCCGAGGCCGCGGGACGGCGGGCGTCGCCGTCGAGGAGCCAGCCGACGACCAGCCAGGTGGTGCCGGCGGCGAGGAGGACGGCGAAGCGCTCGACGCGGGCGTGGTCGCCGCCGCCCGATCCGCGCTCGGCGAGGGGCGAGAAGGCGAGGAGCCGCTGCGCGAGGAACGCGACGACCGACTCCTGCACGGCGCGGGCCGTCCCTCCGCTCAGCACGCGGCGGTAGAAGTCGGCGTGCACGAGCAGGCCCTCGAGGAGGCCGCGGACGATGCGCGGGACCGCGCCCTCCCAGTCGGCGGGGGCGGTGCCGGGAGCGACGTCGCCGAACAGCGCGTGCATCCGCTCCACCGCGGCGGCCTCGATCAGGGACGGCACATCCCCGAAGTGCTGGTAGAACGTGGGGCGGCTGACGCCCGCGGCGCCGCAGAGCTCCGTGATGGAGGGCTGGTCGTCGCCCGGGCGGTCGAGGGCCGTCGTGATCGCGGTGAGCAGGAGCTCGCGCGAGCGGGTGAGCCGCGGATCGGTCACAGGGTCCTTCTTCCCGGCGCGAGGAGCGCCTTCTTTACGTCCGTCAGGTAACTTACAACCGTAAAGAAGAGCGCGCAAGCGTCAGGAGGAGGGCGGCTCCGGGAGCAGCGTCGAGATGGCGGACGTGTCGACGATCACCGAGTCGTGCGGAGTCAGTCCCGGGCTCCGGGGCGTCGGCACCGGCAGGCGCACGAGCAGGGCGCCCGGATCCACGCCGAAGCGCCCGGAGCGGGTGCGGCCGACCGGATCGCCGTCCAGCTCGGCGAGCACCGGCTGGTCCAGCTCGAACGAGAACTCGCGGCCGGGCCACTGCCGGAGCGAGGCGAGCCCGTTGCGGTTGCCGGTCGCCACGTCCAGCGCGAGGCCGAAGCGCCGACGCAGCAGCACCAGCTCCAGGTCGCCGTCGTCGAGCACGGCTCCGGCGGCCAGCTCGATGTTCGCGACCACGGAGCTGCAGTTGCAGGCCAGCACCATGAAGCAGCGCTGCGGAGGCTCCTCAGCGCCGTCGATCGTGAGGGTCACCTCGAATCCGGCCTTGAACATCGCCGGCGCCCCCGCTGCGAAGTAGGCGCCCCAGCCCACCCGCTTCTTCAGCTCCTCGTCCGTCTTGTCCATGATCTCGGCGTCCAGGCCCACCCCGCCCATCACCATGAACACCCGCTCCTCGCCGTCGTCGAACGCGGCCGTGCCCACGTCGATGGCGCGGTCCTGCCCGAGCAGGGCGATCTCGACCGCCTCGGGCAGCGAGCCGAGCGGGATCCCGAGGTTCCGCGCGAGGAGGTTGCCCGTGCCGCTGGGCAGCAGGCCGTAGGGGACGCCGGTCCCGCGCAGCACCGTGGCGACGGCGCGGACGGTGCCGTCGCCGCCCATCGAGCAGACCAGGTCCGGGCCCGCCTCGAGCGCGGCGCGGGCCGCGGCGGCACCGGAGTCGCCCGGGCTGGTCTCGAACCAGAGCGGCTCGTTCCAGCCGTGGCGGCGCGCGATCGTCGCGACCAGGTCCTCCGCGGCGCCGACGTCGTCGAACTTGCTCGGGTTGATCACGACGGCGACGGTGCGCTTCTCGGGTGCCTTCACCCCGTCAGTCTGACGGCACCGGCGACCGGTCCAGTCGCGCTGACGCCTCCAGGGCGAGCACGGCGCCGATCTCGGCCGAGAGCGTGGCGGGCAGCGACGGAGGCACGTCCCAGCGGGGCCCGGCCAGCAGCACGCCGCGGCGGACGCTCGAGCTCTGCAGCGCGGCGACGCTGCCGGCGACGAAGCCGCGGACGCGAGCCGCCACCGCGGGCGCGACTCCGCTCGTCGTGGCGAGGTCGACGAGGTGCCGGTAGGCGATGCCGCCGAACAGGGCGCCGTCCCCCGATCCCTGGTCGACGAAGACGCCGTCGGGGGCGAGCCGGTCCAGCAGGTCCTCGGCCGTGCGGGAGGCGTGGGCGACCAGGCGGGGGTCGGGCCGCAGGCGGTGCAGGGCGAGCGCCGCGCCGATGTAGACGGCGTGGTTGTAGCTGAAGGCCCAGTCGTCGCGGGCAGAGCCGCCCTCGCGGCCGATGCCGTCGGCGACGAAGCCGGTGTCGTCGTCGCGGAGGCGCACGTGCATCCAGTCGAGGGCGGTGCGCGAGAGCTCCTCCCGGCCGTCCGGCCGCAGCCGCTCCAGGCGCGCGCCGAGGATCGCGAACGGGCCGTTCGCGGGCGCGTTCTTGTAGTCCAGCTGCCGGCGGCGCCAGGCGAGGCTCGCACCGTGGCGGAGGTTCCAGCCCTTCGCGACGGCGAAGCGCCACAGGCGGTCGGCCCGGTCGAGGAACCGCGGGTCGCCCGAGGCCTCCCCGAGGCGGGCGAGCGCGCCGCCGAGCCACATCATGTCGTCGAAGTAGCCGTTGACCAGGCGCCCGCCGTTGCGGAGGCGGATCGCGCGGTGGATCCGCCGGGCACGCTCCAGGTGCGCCTCGTCGCCCGTGCGCTCGAAGGCGTCGACGGCCGCGTCGATCGCGTGCGCGAGCCACCAGTAGTTGAACTCGAGGTCGGCCCGCAGCGAGGTCGGGTAGCTCATGTGATAGCCCAGCAGCGGCACCGCGAAGAGCCGCTCGAGGCTCTTCTGCGCGGTGTCCGCGGGGCTACTCGTAGACGTGCGGGGCGAGGACGGCGACATCGCGGAGGTTGCGGTAGCGCTCGGCGTAGTCGAGCCCGTACCCGATCACGAACTCGTTCGGGATGTCGAAGCCGACGTAGGCCACGTCGACCTCGACCTTGGCGGCCGCGGGCTTGCGGAACAGCGCGCAGATCTCGACGGACTCGGCGCCGCGGCTGCGGAGGTTGCCCTGCAGCCACGAGAGCGTGAGGCCGGAGTCGATGATGTCCTCGACGATCAGCACCTTGCGGTTCGTGATGTCGGAGTCGAGGTCCTTCAGGATCCGCACGACGCCGGAGGACTTGGTGCCGCTCCCGTAGGACGAGACGGCCATCCAGTCCATGACGATGTCGAGCTTGAGCTCGCGGGCCAGATCGGCCATCACCATCACGGCGCCGCGCAGCACCCCGACGATGAGCAGGTTCTCGCCCGCGTAGTCGCGCTCGATGGCGCGGGCCAGGGCGCGGATCCGCTCGTGGATCTCGGCCTCGGTGTAGAGGACCTCGGTGATGTCGTCGGCGATGTCGGCTGCTTCCACCCGGCCACTCTACGGGTGACCGGCCCCCCTCTCCCCTCCGCGAGACTCCGCTCCGGTACACCTCCGTCGGCGAGTCGCGTGCCGGAGCGGCATCTCGCGGGGAGGGGTCGGGCGTCTCGCGGGGACCGGCGTCGCGGGACGACCCGCCTCGCCTGCTCCGACCAGGGGCTCG
>NZ_PSUU01000043.1:0-29621 GCF_002932015.1 Rathayibacter sp. AY1H3 | reverse complement strand
GCGCTCCGCGGCCCGGGTCGTCCGCTCCGCCCCTCAGCGCCTCTCGGAGCGCCGCGCCGCCGTGATCGCCGCCCGGCCGATCGACCACCCCTCGCCCGCGCTCCGGCGCGAGCTGCTGCTGCTCGCCCTGGCCAACCGATTCTCCCGCCGCTCCGCGGTCGATCCGGCGGGCGAGGTGGTGGTGACGATGACCACGCACGGCGAGCGGCTGCAGCGGGTCCACGTGGCGCTCGAGTCGATCGCCCGCGGCGACGCCCGGCCCGCGCGCCTGGTGCTCTGGCTCGACGACCCTGCCCTGCACGCCGACCTGCCCGCGCCGCTGCGCCGCCTCCGCCGCCGCGGCGTCGAGATCCGCCTGGTCGACGGCTACCGCGTGCACACGAAGTACTACCCGCACCTGCTCTCGGGCCGGGCGGGGGAGCGCGACCTCGTCACCTCCGACGACGACATCGTGTACCCGCGCACCTGGCTGAGGGGTCTGCTCGACGCCCGCTCGCGCTACCCCCGCGAGACCGTGCTCTGCTACCGCGCCCACCGGGTGGGGATCGTCGACGGCGCCGTGGCTCCGTACACGAGCTGGACGCCGGTCGCCGACACGCGCGCGTCGACCGACGTCTTCGGCACCTCCGTCTCCGGGCAGCTGCTGCCCGCCGCGCTCCTCGGCGAGATCGCCGCGCACGGGGAGGCGTTCCGCGAGATCGCCCCGGACGCCGACGACATCTGGCTGCACGTGCGCGCGGTCGACGCCGGCTACCGGATCGCGCAGATCGAGCCCCGGGCCCAGCTGTTCCCGTTCGTGCCGCGCACGCAGCAGTCCGGGCTCTACCTCGTCAACTACTGGGACGGCGGCAACGACCGCCAGGCCCGCGCGGCCTACACGCCCGAGGTGACGGCGCGGATCGCGGCGGACGCCTCCGCGAGAGGGGAGGTGCGCTGATGCGCCTGCTGTTCGTGAGCAACCTCTATCCGCCCCAGGTGCTCGGCGGATACGAGATGACCTGTGCGCGCGTCGCGGAGGCGATGGCGGCCGGCGGCCACACCGTGCGCGTGCTGACCACGCCGACCTACCTGCCGCCGGAGCCCTCGGGCGTCGAGGTGCACCGCACGTTGAGCCTGCGCACCTACTTCCCGCTGCCGCAGACGGGCGGCGAGATCGCTCAGCTGCTGCACCACGAGAGCGCCGTCTCGCGGTTCGAGAACACCCGCATCCTGCTCGAGGAGCTGCGCGACTTCGCGCCGACCCACGTGGTGGCCTTCAACCTGCTCGGGATCGGCGGCCTCGCGATGATCGACCTGCTGCGGGCGGTGGAGGCGCCGTGGATGTGGAACCTCGGCGACCGCATCCCGAACGCCCTGGTCGACGGGCTGCCCGAGCGCGTGCTCCGCGTCTACGGCGCCCAGGCCCCCGACCACTTCGACCGCGGCGAGATCGTCGCGGTCAGCCGCTCCCTCGTCGACGCGATCGAGGCCGGCGGGCTGAGCCTGGGCGAGGTCGAGGTGATCGGGCGCGGAGTGTCCGTTCCCCCCGACACCGCGGAGCCGCGGCGCTACCGCGAGGGCGGGACCACCCGGTTCACGTTCGCCGCGTCGCTCGGCGAGCACAAGGGCGTCGGGCTGGTGCTGGAGGCGGCGGCGTCTCTCGCGGAGGAGACCCGCGACTTCCGCGTGGACCTCTACGGCGACGGAGACGTGGACGGCTGGCGCGCCCGGGCGGACGAGGCGGGCCTGGCCGGCCTGGTCGAGTTCCACGGAGCGACGCCGCACGCCGAGGTGCTCGCCGCGCACGGCCGCGCCGACGCGTTCCTCTTCCCGACCTGGGCCGGAGAGGCGTTCGGCGTCGCGCCGGTCGAGGCGGCCGCGGCGGGCGCCGTGCCGATCGTGACGGCGGCCAGCGGAGTAGCGGAGTTCCTCATCGACGGCGTCGACTGCATCAAGATCACCCGCTCCGCCCCGGCGCTCCTCGAGGCGATGCGGGACGTGGCGAGCGGGGCGGTGGACCTCGAGGCGCTCGGTCGGCGGGGCCGGGCCGCGGCGCGCGGACCGCTCTCGTTCGAGCGCTCCGTCGAGCTGATCGAGGCCTCGCTCGAGCGCCGCTCCCGGCCGGGCCTCGCCGACCGCCTCGCCGACACCACCCTCGAGGCCGACATCATGGACAAGGATCTGCGGGCGATGGACGTGCTCCACCGCCGCTTCTCCGGACGGGACCACGACGATGACCACTGACCACGACTTCCTCCAGGACCCCGGCTCCGCGCCCACCCGGCTCGGCCGCGGCGGCGTCGTGCTCCGCGACGCCGTGCACCGGCTGGTCGCCCCCTGGTTCGAGCAGGCGCGGCTGCGCACGGAGGAGCTGCGCGCCGAGACGGCGGCCCTGCGCGACGAGGTGGCCGGGCTCCGCGGCGAGCTGAGCGCGGTGCAGGGCGACGTCTCCGTGCTGCGCGACGAGTCGGCGGGCCTCCGGGAGGCGCTGGACGAGCTCAGCGCGTCGGTCGCGGCCGACCGAGCCTCGTCCGAGGCGGCGGGTGCGGCGGCCGCCGAGCAGGCCGCCGACACCGCGGCGGCTCTCGACGAGCGCGTCCGCGGGGCCGAGCTCGAACTGCGGGCGGTCACCCGGCGCCTCGCGGAGGCGCTCGACCGCTGAGGCGGCGAGGCCCGGTCCTCGCGGCGATCAGGCGGGGACCGCCGTCCGCGCGAGCAGCTCGGCGATACGACCGGTGCAGCCGCCGCAGCCCGTGCCGGCGCGGGTCGCCCGCCCGACGCAGGCGACCGTCCCGTGTCCCGCCGCAGCCGCATCGGTGATCACCGCCGCCGTCACGCCGTTGCACCAGCAGACCGTGGCATCGGGGGCGAACGGATCGCCGGTCGCCGCGGCGCCCGCATCCGGGGCGTCCAGACGCAGGAGGCTCGACCGGTCCGCCGGCAGCTCCGAGCCCCGCTCGAAGAGGAGGCTGAGCTCGGCGCCGACCCGGGGCAGACCCACCGAGACGAACCCGCGCAGCACTCCTCCTGCGGTCACGAGCTTGGCGTAGCCGCCGCGGGCGGGGTCAGCCCACAGCGTCACCTCGAGGTGCTCCTCGCCCGGGCGGTGCGGGTCCCACGGCTCCGGGGCCACGTCGCCTCCTGCCACGAGGTCGACACCCTCGGCCTTCAGCATCACGACCGCCGGTCGGGCGTCGGGGACGCGCTCCTCGCCGCAGCGGCCCTCCGCCTCCGCCCGGATCCGTGCTGCGAGCCGGTCCGCCTGCTCCCATCCCGGACCGATCAGTCCGCTCGGTCCGCCGGGCACGCGGCCGTCGGGCAGGGCCGAGCCGCGGGGGGCGACGTGCGCGCAGTCGCCGATCGCGAAGACGTCCGGGTCGCTCCAGCTGCGCAGCTGCTCATCGACCAGGATCCCGGTCGAGACGGCGAGCTCCGCGCCCGCGGCCAGCTCGACCCGCGCACCGACACCGCACGAGAGCACCAGCAGATCCCCCTCGATCTGCTTGCCGTCAGCGCAGACGAGCGCCTGGAAGTGCGCACGGCCGCGGTCGTCGTGCGCGAGCAGGACGCTCTCGGACCGGGCGTGCGCCACCATCTCGACGCCGGCCGCGCGGGCGGCCGCGGCCAGCATCCGGCCCCCGCCCGTGTCGAGATTGCGGGCCATCGGGATGTCGCCGTGGAAGACCACCACCACCTGCGCGCCCTGCTCGGCGGCCGCGAGGGCGAACTCGATCCCGAGCACTCCCGCCCCGAGCACGACGAGGCGCGCGCCGGAGCGCACGGACTCGCGGACCACCCGGGCGTCGGCCAGGTCGCGCAGCGCCACCACCCGCTCCGGGAGGGGCCGGGAGCCCGCGTCGAGCGACTCCGGATCGGCGGCGCGCACCGTCCGCTCGCGTCGGGACCGCTCCATCCCGGCGAGGGTCGGCACGTTCGCCCGGGCGCCGGTGGCCAGGACGAGGCGGTCGTAGGGCAGCCGCTCGCCGTCGTGCAGCCGCACGACGTTCCGCGCGCGGTCGATCCCCACGACGGCCGCTCCCAGGCGCAGGACGACGCCCGCCGCCTCCGCCGCCGTCCGGTCGCCGAGGTCGAGGCGCTCGCGGGTCGCCCGGCCGACGGCGTACTCCGCGAGCAGGACACGGTTGTACGGGTCGTCGCTCTCGGCGCCGACCACCGTCAGCGCGACCAGACCGGCCCGCACGGCCGGCAGCAGCTCCTCGACGAAGCGCGAGCCGACGGGGCCATAGCCGATCAGGACGATCCGCTCGGGAGGTGTCTCAGGCATGTGCCGTCCCTTCCGCGCGGACCCAGACCCGCGTGCGCTTGAACTCGGGCATCGACGACACCGGGTCCACGACGGCCTCGGTGAGGAGGTTCGCGCACTGCTCACCCGCGTAGTGGAAGGGCAGGAACACCGTGTCGTGGCGGATGTCCGCGGTGACGCTCGCGCGGGCGCGGACCACGCCGCGCGCGTTCCCGATCGCCACAGGTGCTCCGTCGCGGACGCCGAGCCGGGAGGCGGTCGCCGGGTGGATCTCGAGCCGAGCCTCGGGGCGGGCCGCATCGAGCTCCGCGACCCGCCGGGTCTGGGTGCCCGACTGGTACTGCTGGAGGTAGCGGCCGGTCACGAGGGTCAGCTCCTCGCCGCGGTCCACGACGACGGGGACGGCGGGGATGACGGCGACCAGGCGCGCCCGGCCGTCGGGGTGCCCGAAGCGCTCAGCGAAGAGGCGCGGCGTCCCCGTGCCGCCCGCGGGGTAGGGCCAGTGGGCGGCGATCCCGGTGTCGAGCAGGGCGTGCGAGAGGCCGGAGTAGTCGGCCACGCCTCCCGCGGACGCGCGGGCCAGCTCGTCGAACACCTCCGAGGGGACCGCCGACCAGCTCGAGGGGGCGTCGAGACGGCGCGCCAGCTCGCTCATGATCCAGAGCTCGCTGCGCACTCCTGCCGGCGGGTCGATCGCCCGGCGGCGGCGGAGCACCCGGCCCTCGAGCGAGGTCATCGTGCCCTCCTCCTCCGCCCACTGCGGCACCGGGAGCACCACATCGGCCAGCGCGGCGGTCTCGGAGAGGAAGAAGTCGCAGACGACCAGCGTGTCCAGGGCCTCGAGCCCGGCGCGGACGGCGTCGGCGTCCGGAGCCGAGACGACCACGTTGGAGCCGTGCACCAGCAGGCAGTGCACGGAGCGTCCGAGCTCGGCGAGCAGGGCGGTGGCGGGCAGGCCCGGGCCGGGGATCGATTCGGGCGTCACGTCCCAGACGGCGGCGACGTGGCGCCGCGCCTCCGGATCGCGGATGGAGCGGTACCCCGGGAGCTGATCGGCCTTCTGGCCGTGCTCGCGTCCGCCCTGGCCGTTGCCCTGACCGGTGAGCGTGCCGTACCCCGACCCCTCGCGACCCACCAGGCCGAGCACGAGAGCGAGGTTGATCGCGGCGGTCGCGGTGTCGGTGCCGTCGACGTGCTGCTCGACCCCGCGGCCGGTCAGCACGAACGACCGCCCCGCGGCGAGCCGGCGCGCGAGGGAGCGGAGGAGCGTGGTCGGCACGCCCGTGACCGCGGACGTGCGCTCCGGCCACCACGCCGAGACGCTGCGGCGCACCGCCTCGGCGCCGGTCGTGCGCGCGGCGAGGTAGGCGGTGTCGGCGAGGCCCTCGGCGAAGACCAGGTGGATCAGCCCGAGCAGGAGCGGCAGATCCGTCCCGGGAGCGGGCTGCAGATGCGTGCCGGCGCCGTCCTCCGTCAGCCGCGCGGTGGCCGAGCGGCGCGGGTCGACGACCACCAGGCCGCCCCGCGAGCGGGCACCGGCGAAGCGGGCGAGCAGCGGCGGCATCGTCGCGGCGACGTTCGAGCCCAGGAGCAGGATCGTGTCGGCGTCGTCGAGGTCGGACACCGGGAACGGCAGTCCGCGATCGACGCCGAAGGCGCGGTTGCCGGCCGCCGCGGCCGAGGACATGCAGAAGCGGCCGTTGTAGTCGATCCGGGAGGTGCCGAGAGCGATTCGAGCGAACTTCCCGAGCTGGTAGGCCTTCTCATTGGTGAGGCCCCCGCCGCCGAAGACGGCCACCGCGTCGGCGCCGTGCCGCGCCCGGACGCCGCGCACCGCCGCGGCGACCGCGTCGAGCGCCTCCTCCCACGACGCCTCCGCGAGGACGCCGTCGGCGCCGCGCAGCAGCGGGGAGACCAGTCGCTGTCCGCTCGCCAGCAGCTCGACGGAGGTCCAGCCCTTGGCGCAGAGCCCGCCCCGGTTCGTCGGGAACTCCCTCCCCTCGACCGCCAGGGGCACGGGGCCCGCCGCGGGTGTCAGCGTCATCGCGCACTGCAGGGCGCAGTACGGGCAGTGGGAGTCGGTCGGGGCGGGTGCGCTCATCGTCAGATCCGGGTCCCCGTCTTCGCGGCGAGGCGGAGGTAGACGCCGGCCGTGATCGCGAGCATCACCGCGTAGGCGCCGACGAACCAGCCCAGCGCCGTGGTGTAGTCGCCGAACTCGGTCTTGGAGAAGCCGAGCAGCTGGGGGATCACGAAGCCGCCGTAGGCGCCGATCGCCGAGATCAGGCCGAGCGCCGCGGCGGACGTGCGCTGGGCGCCGATGCCGTCGTCGCCGCGCTGGCGGGCGCGGAGGGCGAACACCGTGGGGATCATGCGGTAGGTCGCGCCGTTGCCGATGCCGGCCGCCGAGAAGAGCACGAGGAAGCAGGCGAGGAAGAGCCAGAAGCTGCCGAGCGGCAGTGTCGCGATCACGCCGAGGATCCCGGCGCCCATGGCGACGAAGGCGAGGACCGTGACAGGTGCTCCGCCGAAGCGGTCGGCCAGACGGCCGCCGGAGGGGCGGGACAGCGAGCCCACCAGGGAGCCGAGGAACGCGAGGCCGACCGTCGCCGAGCCGACGGCGAAGCCGGAGAACTCGGGGAAGGTGTCGGCGATGAGCTTCGGGAACACGCCGGCGAATCCGATGAAGGACCCGAAGGTGCCGATGTAGAGCACGGCCAGCAGCCAGAGGTGCGGCTCGCGGAGCGCGGCGAGGGAGGCGGCGACGTCGGACTTCGCGGTCGAGAGGTTGTCCATGCGCTTGGCGGCGCCGATCATCGCCACGACGATCAGGGGGACCCAGAGGAAGCCGGCGATCGGCAGGTTCAGCGTGGCCGCGGCGCCGACGGTGATCGCGATCGGCACGACGAGCTGCGCGACGGAGGCGCCCAGGTTGCCGCCCGCGGCGTTGAGCCCCAGAGCCCAGCCCTTCTGCGCGTGCGGGTAGAAGAAGGTGATGTTCGCCATCGAGCTGGCGAAGTTGCCGCCGCCGAAGCCGGCGAGCGCGGCCACCAGGAGCATGACGCCGAACGGGGTCTCCGGATTCGAGACCGCGATGCCGAGTCCGACGCTCGGGATCAGCAGGAGGCCCGCCGACACGATCGTCCAGTTGCGGCCGCCGAAGCGGGGGACCATGAACGTGTACGGGATCCGCAGGGTGGCGCCGACGAGGCTCGGCATCGAGATGAGCCAGAAGATCTGCCCGGTGTCGAAGGCGAACCCGGCCGCCGGCAGCGAGACGACGACGACCGACCAGAGCTGCCAGACGACGAAGCCGAGGAACTCGGCGAAGATCGACCACCTCAGATTGCGAGCGGCGACGGAGCGTCCCTCCGCCTCCCACTGGGCGGGGTCCTCGGGGTTCCAGCCGTCGATCCAGCGGCCCGGCCGTCGGATGATGCCGGTGGATGTGGCGGCGGTCGTGGGGACGGTGGTCGGGGGTGCAGCAGTCATCGTGGTCCTCCGGAGGGTGGGCGGCGCGCGCGAGGGCGCGCTCGGGACGGGGAGGTGGAGCGGTGGTGGTGCGGGGAGGAGGCGTCAGGCGTTGCGCCCGAACAGCTCCGAGACGATGTCGACCAGCTCGCGGGCGGGCGGATCGACGGCGGTGAGGAGGGGAGCGGAGGCGAGGTCGGCCCCCGCGGAGGCGGCCAGGCCGGCGAAGTAGCCGGGCGCGAGCAGGTAGGTGGCGACCACGACGCGCGCGCCGGGGTGGGCGGCGCGCTCGGCGGCGACCGCCTCCGCGATCCGCGGCTCGGCGGCCGAGATGAACGAGGTGCTCACCTCGCGGCCGAGCTCGGCGGCGAGGAGGCGGCCGGTGGTCCAGCAGTCCGCGACGGCACCGGCGTCGCTCGAGCCGGCAGCGGCGAGCACGACGCGGTCGCCGTCGTCGAGCCCTGCCTCGTGGAGCCGGCGGGCGAGCACGCGCGCCAGGCGGGGATCGGGTCCGAGCGCGCCCGAGACCCGCACCGGCCGCTCCGCCTCCGCCGCGGCCTCGGCGAGGTCGACGTGCACGTGGTAGCCGGCCGAGAGCAGCAGCGGCACGACCACCGCCGGCCGGTCCGGCTCGAGAGAACCCAGGGTCGCGGGGACGTCGGGCTGCTGCACGTCGACGAAGGAGTCGAGCACGTCCAGCGCCGGGTTGGCCCGGCGGACCGCCTCGACCAGCGCGGCGACGGCACGCCTCCCGTCGTCGTCGGAGGTCCCGTGGGACGCGGCGACCAGAGCGGTCCGCTGGGCGACCTCGATCGTGCCGTCGCTCTCGCGCACCTGCCAGGTGGCGAGGTGCAGCTCCGCTCGTGTGAAGCAGGCGCCGGTCTCGAGGTCGAAGACGTCCTTGTGCAGGGGGGAGGCGATCGTGGGCCGCTGCACCCCGTCGACCAGACGCGAGCCGACGATGCCGCGTGAGAGCACGGCGGCGCCGGTCGCGGGGTCGAGGTTCGAGACGGCCCGCACCCGCCCGTCGGGCAGGAGGAACAGGGCGAGCTGCACACCGCCGACCAGGGCGGCCTCGCCCCAGAGCGGCTCGAGGTCGCCGACGGCGCAGGCCGGCACCCAGGTGGTGGCGGTCGCGGGGGCGAGCCGATCGAGGAGGGTCATCGCTGCGCCTTCTTCCTGCGGGTGGGCCACCGCATCCGGTCGGACGCGATGAGGCAACGGTAGGGATCGCGCGTTTCGTGCGAGCACGCCTCCGGTGTCACGGGCGTAACGAAGCCCTCACGGCCTGCGGCGCTCGCCGAGAGGCGCGCGTCACACGCTGTTACACAGGGGCAACGGCGGGGAAACGGGCCGTCCCTACGGTGGACGTCATGACTCCTGGAGCGAACCCCGCCGCCCGGCCCCGACGCGTGCTCGTCGTCGGAGCGGGACCCGCCGCGCACCGCCTGGTCGACGCGCTCGTCGCCCGGGCCGGCGACCAGGCGCTGGAGATCACCGTCCTCGGCGAGGAGGTGCACCGTCCCTACGACCGCGTCGCACTCTCGAAGCGCCTCGACGGCGAGCACGACCTGACTCTGGGCGACGGCGCTCTGTGGGAGTCGGCGCGGCTGATCACCTCCTCCCGTGTCGTCGCGATCGATCCCGACCGCCTGCGCGTCGAGCTCGCGGACGGCCGCTCCCTCGAGGGCGACGAGATCGTCCTGGCGACGGGCTCCTCCGCCACGGTCCCGCCGATCGAGGGCGCCGAGCACGGCCGCGTCTACCGCACGCTCGAGGACGTGGACGGGCTCGTCGCCGAGCTCGCCGCGTTCCGCGCCCGGCGCGGACGCCCCGCGATCGTGGTCGTGGTCGGCGGCGGTCTGCTCGGCCTCGAGGCGGCGGGAGGCGCTCACCGTCTCGGTGCGCGCACCGCCCTCGTCCACTCCGGCCGCTGGCTGATGAGCGCGCAGCTCGACGAGGGCGCCGGGCAGGCCCTCGGCCGCATCATCTCGGCGCAGGGGATCGCGCTGCACCTCGGCAACCGGCCCACCGCGATCCTCACCTCGCCGACGGGGACGGTGCTCGGCGTCGCGCTGACCGACGGCAGCAGCATCAGCGCCGATCTCGTGGTCTTCTCCATCGGGATCACGGCGCGCGACGAGCTCGCCCGAGCGGTCGGGATCGAGGTCGCACCGCGCGGAGGCGTGGTCGTCGACGAGGCCTGCCGCACCAGCAGGGCGGGAGTCTGGGCCATCGGCGAGGTCGCCGCGATCGCCGGCCGCACGGTCGGGCTCGTCGCACCCGCCAACGCGATGGCGGAGGTGGTCGCCGACCGGATCCTCGGCGGCGACGCGACCTTCCCGGGGGTCGACGACGCCACCAAGCTCAAGCTCTCGGGCGTGGAGGTCGCCAGCTTCGGCGACGCCCTCGGCACCACGGAGGGAGCGCTCGAGGTCGTCTACGCCGATCCGGCCCGCGGTCTCTACCAGAAGGTCGTCGTCTCGGACGATGCGCGCACGCTGCTCGGCGGGATGTTCGTCGGCGACGCGGGCCCCTACTCCTCCCTCCGCCCGCTGCTGGGGCGCGAGCTGCCGGCCGAGCCCGGCGCCTACCTCGCGGCGGCGGGGGCGGAGGCGCCCTCGGGCGACCTTCCGGACGACGCCCAGGTCTGCTCGTGCAACAACGTCTCGGTCGGCGAGGTCCGCCACGCGATCGGCGAGGGGTGCACCGAGCTGGGGCCGCTCAAGGCCTGCACCCGCGCGGGCACCCAGTGCGGATCGTGCGTGCCCCTGGTGAAGAAGCTGCTCGACACGGAGCTGATCCGTGCGGGCGTCGAGGTCTCCCGCGCCCTCTGCGAGCATGTGGCGCTCAGCCGCAGCGAGCTGTTCGAGTCGGTCCGCATCCTCGGGCTGCACTCGGCCGAGCAGGTGATGGAGCGCTTCGGCTCCGGGCTGGGCTGCGACGTGTGCAAGCCGGTGATCGCCTCCGTCCTCGCCACCCAGACGAACGCCTACATCCTCGACGGCGGCCAGGCGCCGCTGCAGGACACCAACGACCGCGCCCTGGCCAACATGCAGAAGGACGGCACCTACTCCGTCGTCCCGCGGATCCCCGGAGGCGAGATCACGCCGGCGAAGCTCAAGGTGATCGCCGAGGTCGCCGAGCAGTACGGCCTCTACACGAAGATCACCGGCGGGCAGCGGATCGACATGTTCGGCGCCCGCCTCGAGCAGCTGCCCGAGATCTGGCGCCTCCTCGTCGACGCCGGCTTCGAGTCGGGTCAGGCGTACGGCAAGTCGCTGCGCACGGTCAAGTCGTGCGTCGGATCGACCTGGTGCCGCTTCGGAGTCCAGGACGCGGTCGGGATGGCGGTCTTCCTCGAGGAGCGGTACCGGGGTCTCCGCTCGCCGCACAAGTTCAAGCTCGGGGTCAGCGGCTGCGCCCGCGAGTGCGCCGAGGCGCGGGGGAAGGACATCGGCGTCATCGCGAGCGACCTCGGCTGGAACCTCTACGTCGGCGGCAACGGCGGCTACCAGCCGGCGCACGCCCAGCTGCTCGCGCAGGACCTCGACGACGAGACCCTGGTGCGCTACATCGACCGCTACGTCATGTACTACGTGCGCACGGCCGAGCGGCTCCAGCGCACCGCCCGCTGGCAGGAGGAGCTCCCCGGCGGACTCGAGCACGTGCGCGAGGTGGTCTGCGAGGACTCGCTCGGCATCGCCGCCGAGCTGGAGGCCGCCATGGCCACGCACGTCGACACCTACGTCGACGAGTGGGCGGCGACCCTCGCCGATCCCGACCGGCTCCGCCGCTTCCGCTCCTTCGTGAACGCCCCGGACACCGCGGATCCGCGCGTCGCGACCGTGCGCGAGCGCGGGCAGGTCCGGCCCGCCGGCCGGGACGAGAGACCGGACGGACCCGTGCTGGTCGCGGGGCCGAGGATCCCCGTCGGTCCGGCCGGGATCGGATCGGACTCGTGATGCAGCTCTCCCTCGACCTCGCCGGACGCCGCGTGCTCGTGATCGGCACCGCCTCCGGGACCCGCCGCGTGCTCGCCCGCTACCGAGCCGCCGGCGCACTCGTCGAGCGGCACGAGGCGGAGGACGCGCTCACCCCGGCGCCCCAGGCCCTGATCGTGTGGGTGGAGGGGCCGGCGCCGCTCCGAGCAGCGGCGGCCGAGCTCTGCCCCTGGATCGTCGACGAGGCCCCCGCGCCGACCCGGCCGGTCGGGCACGTCAGCATCGTCGGCGGCGGCCCCGGCGATCCGGATCTGATGACCCTCGCCGCCCGCCGCGCCCTCCGCGACGCGGACGTGGTGCTCTTCGACCGGCTCGGTCCGCACGAGGGCCTGGCCGAGTGGGCGCCCGGCGCCGAGCTGATCGACGTCGGCAAGACGCCGGGTCATCATGCGGTGCCGCAGCACGAGATCGAGCGGCTGATGATCGAGCGGGCCCTCGCGGGTCTGGACGTCGTGCGCCTCAAGGGCGGCGATCCGTTCGTGTTCGGCCGCGGGTCGGAGGAGGTGCGCGCGTGCCGGCTCGCCGGCGTCGGCTCCACGGTCGTCCCCGGAGTGACCAGCGCGATCTCGGTGCCCGCCGCCGCCGGGATCCCGGTCACCCACCGCGAGGTCAGCAGGGCCTTCACCGTGGTCTCGGGCCATGCGCCGTTCAGCGAGCAGGAGCTCGGCCATCTGGCCGGGCTGGGCGGGACGATCGTGGTGCTGATGGGCGTGAACACCCTCCCGCACCTCGTCGCCGGGCTGCAGCGCGCCGGGATGCGCGCCGACACGCCCCTCGCGATAGTCGAGCGGGGCTGGTCGCGCGACCAGCGCACGACGGTCTCGTCGGTCGGCGCAGTGCTCGGCCTGCTCGCCGAGCTGGCACCGCGCTCGCCCGCCGTGATCGTCATCGGCGAGGTGGTCCGGCAGGCCGCGTGCCATGATGCGGGGGACCCCGAGAGCATCGCCCGAGCGGTCGATGCACTGACCGCGTGAGACCCCGAGGGGGCCGAGCATGACCGGCACCGATCCCGACGCCGCCGTGGGGTTCCGACCCGACCAGCTGGACGGCTTCCGCATCGGGGTCACCTCCGACCGCCGCTCCGAGGACCTGATCGCCGCGTTCGAGCGCCGCGGTGCCGCCGTCACGCACGCCCCCACCATCCGCATGCGCGGCGTCGACACCGAGGGCGCGCTCGAGGAGGAGACCCGCGCCATCGTCGCCGCCCGTCCCGACGTGCTCCTCGCCACCACCTCCTACGGCCTGCGGCGCTGGCTCGAGGCCGCGGACGCCGCGGGGATCGAGCTGGCCGACGCGCTGTCCTCCGCGCGGATCCTCGTCCGCGGACCCAAGGCGCGCGGAGCGATCCGTGCGGCGGGTCTCGACGACCACGGGATGAGCGAGCGCGAGACGACCACCTCCCTCGTCGACCTGGCCCTGCGCGAGGGCGTCGCCGGCCGCACGATCGCGGTGCAGCTGCACGGATTCACCGACCCGGCTCAGCTGCAGCGTCTCCGCGACGCCGGCGCCCGGGTGCTCACGGCCGCGCCCTACCGCTGGAGCGTGCACGAGGACTCCGCCCGGGTGCTGCGGCTGATCGACGCGGTCTGCGGAGGGGGCATCGACGCCGTCACCTTCACCAGCGCGCCGGCGGTGGAGGCGCTCTTCACGGTCGCGGAGGCCGCGGGCCGCCTCGACGACCTCCAGGCGGCCTTCCGCGAGACGGTGGTCGCCGCCGCCGTCGGCCCGGTGACCGCAGCACCCCTGGTCGAGGCAGGGATCCTCCCGGTCGTGCCGGACCGGTTCCGGATGGGCGCGCTCATCCGCCTGACCTGCGAGCACCTCGAGCAGGCGTCGCCCCGCATCGAGACGGCCTTCGGCACTCTCGAGCTCCGAGGCCGGCACGCCGTCCTGGCCGGGACCCGGGTGGCGCTGACCCCGGTCGCGCTCGCGCTGTTCCGGACTCTCGTCGCCGCCGAGGGCGCGACCGTCGCGCGTCACGTCCTCGCGGCCTCCGCGCCGGAGGCTCTCGACGACCACGCGGTCGACGTCGCCGTCAGCCGCCTCCGTCAGGCCCTCCCCGAACCGCGGCTCGTGGCGACGGTGATCAAGCGCGGCTACCGGCTCGCGACCCCGCTCTGAGCGGCGGCGCGGTGCCACACTGAGCGCGTGGGCAGGCTGAGGGTCGTCGTCGCGCCCGACTCCTTCAAGGGGTCGGCGAGCGCGGTCGAGGTCGCGCGGGCGATCGCCGAGGGCTGGAGCGCTGCGCGCGCGGGGGACGAGATCGTCCTCGCGCCGATGGCCGACGGGGGAGAGGGCACGGTCGAGGCCTTCGCGCTCGCGGTCCCGGGGTCGCAGCGGCTGCCGGCCGTCGTGCCCGGCCCGGACTCCCGGCCGGTCCGCGCCTGGTGGCTGCTGCTCCCCGACGGGACAGCCGTCGTCGAGCTCGCCTCCACGAGCGGCATCACGCTGCTCGACCCGCTCCGACCGCTCACCGCGCACACGCGCGGCTTCGGCCGCGCGATCGCCGCCGCCCTTGACGCGGGGGCGCACGCCCTGCTGCTGGCGATCGGCGGCAGCGCCTCGACCGACGGCGGAGTCGGAGCGCTCCGCGAGCTCGGCGCACGCTTCTCCACCACCTCCGGCCGCGACCTCGGCGAGGGAGGCGGTGCGCTGCCCGCGCTCGCCGCCGCCGACGTCCGCGGGCTGCGTCCTCTGCCGCCCGGAGGCGCGGTCGTGCTCAGCGACGTCGCGACCCCGCTGCTCGGCGACTCCGGGGCGGCCCGCGTCTTCGGACCGCAGAAGGGGGCCGGCCCCGAGGACGTCCTCCTCCTCGAGAGCGGCCTCCGCCGTCTCGCTGCGCACCTGGACGCGGATCCCGATGCGCCGGGCTCCGGGGCGGCGGGCGGGACGGGCTTCGGGCTGCTCGCCTGGGGCGCGCGCCCGACCTCCGGCGCCGACGCCGTCGGACGGGCGATCGGGCTCCCGGCGCTCCTCGCGGGCGCGGACGTCGTCATCACGGGGGAGGGGCGCTTCGACGCGCAGTCCGCCGCCGGCAAGGTCCCGGTGCACGTCCTCGCGCTCGCCGAGGCGGCCGGGGCGCGGACGCTCCTCGTCGCCGGGGCGATCGCGGCGCCGACTCCCGGCTTCACCGCTGCGGTGTCGCTGACGGAGGCGGCGGGCTCCTCGTCCGCGGCCCTCGCGGACCCGTTCCCGCACCTGCGCGCCGTCGCCCGGGAGTGGGCCGCGCAGCTCCTCTGACCGTTCGCGGTGTCGGTGGTCGGGCGTACCGTCCGGGCATGCCCCGAGATGCGATCCGACCACCACATCTTGTGGTCGAGCCGCCGCGCGGACCCCACCGGTCGGGCATGCCGACACGCCGTGGCGCGTTGTACACAGTGAACGGGATCCTTCTGTCCACACCTGTGGATGGTTCGTCCGGATCCGCGTCCTCCCGCGGTTCCACGGGCTCCGGCCTGTGGATGAACGGGGGAGGAACCGGTGGATAACTACACGGCTGTAACTACTACGTCTAGTGGGCTGACACCGGCCCGCCCCCTATATGTAGTATTGCTGAGCAGGTCGGAGCGAGAGCCCCACCGGCACCCAGAACTCACCCGGACCACCCTCCGACCCCGCCCGCATCGCGGGCCGCCGGTCGGGGAGCGGCACCGGGACACCCCCTCCGAAAGGCGACACCCATGGCTGTGACGGTCTACACCAAGCCCTCCTGCGTCCAGTGCACCGCGACGTACCGCGCCCTCGACAGCAAGGGCATCGACTACGAGGTGTTCGACCTCTCCGTGGACGAGAAGGCCCTCGAGGCCGTCAAGGCCCTCGGCTACCTCCAGGCGCCGGTCGTCATCACGGACGACGACCACTGGTCCGGCTTCCGCCCCGACAAGATCGCGACCCTCTGAGGCGCACGGACGGCGATCCGCGGCGTCGTCGGCGGACGCCGTAGCGCCGCTGCGGCCTCCTCCTCCGCCTTGCGGCTCACCGCGCAGCCGCCTCGGAGGCGGGACCGAGAACAGCAGCTGACGGGGAGAGGGGCCGAAGGATGAGCGGGCTCGTGTACTTCTCCAGCAGCTCGGGGAACACGCACCGGTTCATCGAGAAGCTCGGACGGCCGGCGCAGCGCATCCCGCTCCACGCCCGCCGCGACGGAGCCGCCCTCGACACGCTCCACGTCCACGAGCCGTACGTGCTCGTCCTCCCCACCTACGGCGGCGGCAACGGCGGGGGAGCGGTCCCCAAGCAGGTCATCCGGTTCCTCAACGATCCGTGCAACCGCTCCCTGATCCGCGGCGTCATCGGCGCCGGCAACACGAACTTCGGCGAGGCGTACTGCCTCGCCGGCGACATCATCGCCCGCAAGTGCGAGGTGCCGCACCTCTATCGATTCGAAGTATTCGGAACACCCGACGACGTCCGCGCCGTCGACGAAGGATTGGACACGTTTTGGACGCAGCAGTGATCGACGCTCCCCGCGACGCCGCACAGATGGACTACCACTCGCTCAACGCGATGCTGAACCTCTACGGCCCGAACGGAGAGATCCAGTTCGACAAGGACCGCGAGGCCGCTCGCGAGTTCTTCCTGCAGCACGTCAACCAGAACACGGTGTTCTTCCACACGCTCAAGGAGCGCCTCGACTACCTGGTCGAGAAGGAGTACTACGAGCAGGCCGTGCTCGACCAGTACTCGTTCGAGTTCATCCAGCAGCTCAACGACCTGGCGTACTCGAAGAAGTTCCGCTTCGCGACCTTCCTCGGCGCGTTCAAGTACTACACCTCGTACACGCTCAAGACGTTCGACGGGAAGCGCTACCTCGAGCGCTTCGAGGACCGCGTCGTGATGACCGCCCTCGGCCTCGCCCAGGGCGACGAGACGCTCGCGACCGCCCTCGTCGAGGAGATCGTCGCCGGCCGCTTCCAGCCCGCGACCCCGACCTTCCTCAACACCGGCAAGGCCCAGCGCGGCGAGCTCGTCTCCTGCTTCCTGCTGCGCATCGAGGACAACATGGAGTCGATCGCCCGCGGCATCAACTCCGCGCTCCAGCTCTCCAAGCGCGGCGGCGGCGTCGCCCTCTCGCTCTCGAACATCCGCGAGGCCGGCGCCCCGATCAAGCAGATCGAGAACCAGTCCTCGGGCATCATCCCCGTGATGAAGCTCCTCGAGGACAGCTTCAGCTACGCCAACCAGCTCGGCGCGCGCCAGGGCGCGGGAGCGGTGTACCTCTCGGCGCACCACCCCGACATCCTCCGCTTCCTCGACACCAAGCGCGAGAACGCCGACGAGAAGATCCGCATCAAGACGCTCTCCCTCGGCGTCGTCGTGCCCGACATCACGTTCGAGCTCGCGAAGAACAACGAGGACATGTACCTCTTCTCGCCCTACGACGTCGAGCGCGTCTACGGCATCCCCTTCGGCGACATCTCCCTCTCGGAGAAGTACCGCGAGATGGTCGACGACCCGCGCATCAAGAAGACCAAGATCTCGGCGCGCGAGTTCTTCCAGACCATCGCCGAGATCCAGTTCGAGTCGGGCTACCCCTACATCGTGTTCGAGGACACGGTGAACCAGGCGAACCCGATCAAGGGCCGCATCAACATGTCCAACCTCTGCTCCGAGATCCTCCAGGTCAACACCCCGACGACCTACAACGAGGACCTCTCCTACGCGGAGATCGGCAAGGACATCTCCTGCAACCTCGGCTCGCTGAACATCGCGCTGACGATGGACTCGCCCGACTTCGGCCGCACCATCGAGACCGCGATCCGCGGCCTCACCTCGGTGTCCGACCAGTCGCACATCACCTCGGTCCGCTCGATCGAGGACGGCAACGACAAGTCGCACGCCATCGGCCTCGGCCAGATGAACCTGCACGGCTACCTCGCCCGCGAGCGGATCCACTACGGATCCGAGGAGGGCATCGACTTCACCAACATCTACTTCTACTCGGTGCTGTTCCACGCCCTGCGCGCCTCCAACAACCTCTCCATCGAGCGCGGCACCACCTTCGAGGGCTTCGCCGACTCGAAGTACGCCTCGGGCGAGTTCTTCGACACCTACACGGAGAAGGAGTGGGCGCCGGCCACCGAGCGCGTCTCCCGCCTCTTCGCCGACTCGGGCATCGCGGTCCCCACCCAGGACGACTGGCGTGCGCTCAAGGCCTCGGTCATGGAGCACGGCATCTACAACCAGAACCTGCAGGCCGTCCCGCCGACCGGCTCGATCTCGTACATCAACAACTCGACGTCCTCGATCCACCCGATCGCGTCGAAGATCGAGATCCGCAAGGAGGGCAAGCTCGGCCGCGTCTACTACCCGGCGCCGTTCATGACGAACGACAACCTGGAGTACTACCAGGACGCGTACGAGATCGGCTACGAGAAGATCATCGACACCTACGCCGCCGCCACGCAGCACGTCGACCAGGGCCTCTCGCTCACGCTCTTCTTCAAGGACACGGCGACCACCCGCGACGTCAACCGCGCTCAGATCTACGCCTGGCGCAAGGGCATCAAGACGATCTACTACATCCGCATCCGTCAGCTGGCGCTCGAGGGCACCGAGCTCGACCAGTGCGTCTCGTGCATGCTCTAGAGCACGCAGCCCCACCCCCCTCCGCACGACCCATCCGCAGCAGCGAGAAGGAATCATGACTCCCCCCGAGAAGCTCAAGCTCGTCGACTCCGTCCAGGCGATCAACTGGAACCGGATCCAGGACGACAAGGACGTCGAGGTGTGGAACCGCCTCACGAGCAACTTCTGGCTGCCCGAGAAGGTCCCGCTGTCGAACGACATCCAGTCGTGGAACACGCTCACGCACCAGGAGCAGCAGCTCACCATGCGCGTGTTCACCGGGCTCACCCTGCTCGACACCGTGCAGGGCACCGTCGGCGCCGTCTCGCTCATCCCGGACGCGATCACGCCTCACGAGGAGGCCGTCTACACGAACATCGCGTTCATGGAGTCGGTCCACGCCAAGTCGTACTCCTCGGTGTTCTCGACCCTGTCGAACACCCAGGACATCGACGAGGCCTTCCGCTGGTCGATGGAGAACCCGAACCTGCAGAAGAAGGCGTCCATCGTGATGGACTACTACCGCGGCGACGACCCGCTGAAGCGGAAGGTCGCCTCCACGCTGCTGGAGTCGTTCCTCTTCTACTCGGGCTTCTACCTGCCGATGTACTGGTCCTCGCGCGCCAAGCTCACCAACACGGCCGACCTCGTGCGCCTGATCATCCGCGACGAGGCCGTGCACGGCTACTACATCGGCTACAAGTTCCAGAAGGGGCTCGAGCGGGTCGACCAGGCCAAGCGCGACGAGATCAAGGACTACACGTTCTCGCTGCTCTACGAGCTCTACGACAACGAGGCGCAGTACACGCAGGACCTCTACGACCAGCTCGGCCTGACCGAGGACGTCAAGAAGTTCCTGCACTACAACGCCAACAAGGCGCTGATGAACCTCGGCTACGAGCCGATGTTCCCCAAGCAGGTCACCGATGTGAACCCCGCGATCCTGTCGGCCCTCTCGCCCAACGCGGACGAGAATCACGACTTCTTCTCGGGCTCCGGCTCCTCCTACGTGATCGGCAAGGCCGTGAACACCGAGGACGAGGACTGGGACTTCTAGGCGTCGACACTACGTCCCGGCCTCCACGGCGAACGGCCCCTCCCCTCGCGGGTGAGGGGCCGTTCCTCGTCTCCGGGCGGCGGGCGGGCGCCGGGTCACCGCACCCGGCGAGGCGCCGCCCTGTCGCCGAGGCGCCGTCCTGCCGGCGGCGCCTCGCGCGGCACGTCGGTGTCTCGCGGAGCGGGGCCGGAGCGGCCGTCGTGCGCGCCTCAGAGGGCCAGGCGCATCAGCACCCGGGGGAAGCCGTCGAGCACCGAGGTCGTGTCCGCGGCCTTCTCGAAGCCGGCGCGCTCGAACAGCGAGCGCGTGCCGACGTACGCCATCGTCAGGTCGACCTCCGTGCCGGCGTTGTCGACCGGGTAGCCCTCGATCGCCGGTGCCCCCTGCGATCGGGCGAACTCGACGGCGCCCTCGAGCAGCGGATGCGAGATCCCGCGTCCGCGGAAGCCGGGCCGCACGCGCAGGCACCACACGCTCCACACGTCGAGGGCGTCCACGTGCGGGATGCGCCGGTTCGTCGCGTAGCTCGTGTCGGCCCGTGGGTGCACCGCCGCCCAGCCGACCACCTCGTCGCCGTCGTACGCGAGGACGCCGGGCGGAGGATCCTCCGCGACGAGCTCCCGCACCCGGGCGCCGCGAGCGGGACCGGCGAGAGCCCGGTTCTCGACGGAGGAGCGGAGCCGGTAGCTCAGGCACCAGCACACGCTCGCGTCGGGGCGCTTCGGGCCGACCATCGTCGCCAGGTCGTCGAAGACGGTGGCTGCGCGCACCTCGATCGTCATGGCGGCAGCCTTCCACCGTCGCGATGCGCGGACAAGCCGTTCAGAACTCAGGACGAACGACGAAGGACTCCCTCCCTGCCGAGGAGTCGGGGTCGCGGCACCACGTTCGTCCGGCATACTCGACGCCCTCCGCCGATTCACCACTCCACCGGATGAATCGCACCAGCACCCCCTGTTGGACGGCGCCCAGGCGGGGCGCCTACCGTGGACGAGGTATCCAGCGAAGGAGCACTCCCTGTGAAGCACGTCCCCCTCGGCACCTCCGGTGTCGACTCCCCGAACGTCGTCCTCGGCCTCATGCGCATCCCCGAGATGAGCGACGAGGCGATCCGCGGCCTCGTCGGCGCCGCCCGCGACTCCGGCATCGACTTCTTCGACCATGCCGACGTGTACGGCGGCGAGCTGCACCGCTGCGAGGAGCGCTTCGCCGAGGCGATGGCGCTGACCCCGTCGGAGCGCGAGCAGGTCGTCCTGCAGACCAAGGCGGGCATCGTCCCGGACGGCCCCTACTTCGACTTCTCGTACGAGCACCTGATCGCCTCGGTCGAGGGCTCGCTGAAGGCGCTGCGCACCGACTACGTCGACGTGCTGCTCCTGCACCGGCCCGACGCGCTCGTCGAGCCCGATGAGGTGGCCCGCGCATTCGACGAGCTGCACGCGTCCGGCAAGGTGAAGCACTTCGGCGTCTCGAACCAGACGCCGTACCAGATCGAGCTGCTGAAGAAGTCGCTGAACCAGCCGATCGTGGCGAACCAGCTGCAGCTCTCGATCACCCATGCGCCGCTGATCGCGCAGGGCGTCGCCTCCAACATGGTCGGCGAGGACCAGTCCGTCATGCGCGACGCCGGCATCCTCGACTACTGCCGCCTGAACGACATCACCGTCCAGGCGTGGTCGCCCTTCCAGGCGGGGTTCTTCACCGGCGTCTTCCTCGACAACCCGGCCTACCCCGAGCTGAACGCCGTCATCGACCGGCTCGCAGCGACGTACGGGGTCCCGGCGATCGCCGTGGCCACCGCCTGGATCACCCGCCACCCGGCGGGCATGCAGGTCGTGCTCGGCACGACGAACGAGCAGCGCGTGCGCGATGCGGCCCTCGGCTCCGATGTGCCGCTCACGCGGCCGGAGTGGTACGAGCTGTTCCGCGCGGCGGGCTACCTCGTCCCCTAGAGCTCCCACCCCGGAGGAAATGCGCGTCGGCGCAGAGAGGCACGGACTCCGGGGAGTCCGTGCCTCTTCCCGTCCTCGCGAGACGCCGGTCGGAACGCCCGCCGCGGTGTGCCGTGGACCGAAGCGGCATCTCGCGGGGGAGGGGCGGGAATAGGAACGGCACCCCTGCGTTGAACTTGAGCGTAACCGACTCAACTTCCCCAGGAGGACAGGTGCCCGACAACTACAGCGAGGCCGGAGCGAGCTCGTTCGACGACTTCCTCGCCCGCTACCTCGACGGTGAGCGCGCCCGCGCGGCGCGGTCGATCGACCTCAGCCGATTCCTCACCGCCCGTACCCGCGACATCCTGCAGTCCGCAGGACGCTTCGCCCTCGAGCGCGGCCAGACCGAGCTCGACGCCCTGCACGTGCTCCGCGTGCTCATCGACGACGAGACCGTCTCGCAGGCCGTGCGCCGCATCGGCGTCGACCCCGCCGCCATCGCCACCGCCGCGGAGGCGCGCCTCCCGCAGGCCGACGAGGCCCACGCCTCGCAGAACGCGGCCACCATCACCCCCAGCGCGCAGCGCGCGCTGTTCCACGCCTACCAGGTCGCCCGCTCCAGCGGCTCGACCTACATCGAGCCCGAGCACCTCTTCTTCGCGCTCGTGCTCGGCCAGGACGCCCCCGCCGGGCAGGTCCTCGCCCGCGCCGGCGTCACCGCCGAGGCCCTCACCCAGGGCATGCGCGAGACCGAGGCCCCGCAGCAGCAGGAGGCGGGACAGCCCGCCTCCGACACTCCGCTGCTCGACAAGTTCGGTACCGACCTCACCGCTCTCGCCCGCGAGGGCCGACTCGACCCGGTCATCGGGCGCGCCGACGAGATCGAGCAGACCGTCGAGATCCTCAGCCGCCGCACCAAGAACAACCCGGTGCTCGTCGGCGAGGCCGGCGTCGGCAAGACCGCCATCGTCGAGGGCCTGGCCCGCGCGATCGTGGCGGAGGAGGTCCCCGAGCAGCTGCGCGGCAAGCGCGTGATCTCGCTCGACCTCCCCGGCATGCTGGCCGGCACCCGCTACCGCGGCGACTTCGAGGAGCGCCTCACCGGCACCATGGACGAGATCGCGGCGCACTCCGGCGAGCTGATCGTCTTCATCGACGAGGTCCACACCGTCGTCGGTGCGGGCGGCGGCGGCGAGGGCGGCATGGACGCGGGCAACATCCTCAAGCCGCGTCTGGCCCGAGGCGACCTGCACCTCGTCGGCGCCACCACGCTCAAGGAGTACCGAACCATCGAGAAGGACCCGGCACTGGAGCGGCGCTTCCAGCCGGTCCGCGTCGGCGAGCCCGGCATCGAGGACGCGGTCGCCATCCTGCACGGCCTGCGCCCCGCCTACGAGGAGCACCACCGCGTGCGCTTCACGGACGAGGCCCTGCGCGCCTCCGTCGAGCTCTCGGCCCGGTACCTCACCGACCGCGTGCTGCCCGATAAGGCGATCGACCTGATCGACCAGGCCGGCGCGCGCCTCCGCCTCCGCCTCGGAGCCGGCGTCGACACCGGAGCTCTGCTCGAGCGTCTGGCGACCCTGGAGGCCGACAAGAACGCGGCCGTCTCGGCCGAGCACTACGAGGAGGCGTCCCGCGTCCGCGACGAGATCAGCGCCGTGCAGGCGGAGCTCGACGCGGCCACCGGCAGCGCCCCCGCGGAGGCGGTCGTCGGCGAGACGGAGATCGCGGCCGTCATCGCCCGCGCCACCGGCATCCCGGTGTCGCGGCTCACGGAGGGGGAGCGCGAGCGCCTCGCCCACCTCGAGACCGAGCTGCACCAGCGGGTCATCGGCCAGGACGACGCGGTCACCGCGGTCGCCCGGGCCGTCCGCCGCAGCCGCACAGGCCTCGGCGACTCCTCGCGCCCGGTCGGCTCGTTCCTCTTCCTCGGTCCGACCGGTGTCGGCAAGACGGAGCTGGCGCGCACCCTCGCGGGCTCCCTCTTCGCCGATGAGCAGTCGGTCATCCGCTTCGACATGAGCGAGTTCGGCGAGCGTCACACGGTCTCGCGGCTGGTCGGCGCCCCTCCCGGGTACGTCGGCTACGACGAGGCCGGTCAGCTGACCGAGCGCGTGCGCCGGAACCCGTACTCGGTGGTCCTCTTCGACGAGATCGAGAAGGCGCACCCCGACGTGTTCAACCTGCTGCTGCAGGTGCTCGACGACGGGCGTCTGACCGACGGCCAGGGGCGGACGGTCGACTTCCGCAACACGGTGATCATCATGACCTCGAACCTCGGCTCGGAGTTCCTGGCCTCGCGGTCGGGTGCGCTCGGCTTCGTCGCTCAGAGCGACGCGTCGGCCGAGGGCTTCGCCTCGGAGAAGGACCTGCGCGATCGCGTCATGGGCCGTCTCCGCGAGGCGATGCGCCCCGAGTTCCTCAACCGGATCGACGAGATCGTCCTGTTCCGCCGCCTCGGCCGCGAGCAGCTGCGGGAGATCGTCGGCATCGTCCTCGACACCACGCGCTCCCGCCTCGCTCCCCGCGAGGTGACGCTCGAGGTGACGGAGGCGGCCGTCGACTGGCTCGCCGAGAACGGCTACGAGCCGCAGTACGGCGCCCGGCCCCTGCGCCGGCTCGTCCAGCGCTCCATCGACGACCGGATCGCCGACCTGTTCGTCAGCGGCGAGGTCTCCGACGGAGGCGCGGTCCGCGTCGACGCCGTCGCCGGCGAGCTGCTGGTGACCTCGGCCGCCGCCCTCCCGCTGGCCGCGTAGCCGGTCCCGCTCCGACCCCCGTCCCTCCTCCTCCCGCGAGACACCGCTCGTGACGACGGCACCGCCCGTCGTCGCGAGCGGCGCCCGCGGAGGGGGAGGGGCGGGGGTCTTCGCGTCCCCACGGCTTGCCACAGCGGTCCGGGCGGGATAAACACGAGAGCACGAGAACCGGAGGCACGATGTCGAACCCGCGCTACTACGACCCCGTGGGCAAGGCGGTCCGGGCGCTGCTCGTGCTGAGCCTCGTCTGCTTCGCCCTGGCGGTGGGCATGTTCGCCCTCGACATCGTCATGCCCGGCACCATGACGGACGAGCGACGGCCCTGGGCCGAGGCCAGCGGGGCGCTCGCCTCGTTCGGCGTGCTGGCCCTCATCGTCTACTTCGCGACCGTCGCGATCGTCGGCGCGATCCGGGGGCGCGGGCAGTAGCCCCGGCTCCGACGCCGTCGTCCGACAGGAACGCGTCCGGCCCGCGGGATCCGAGGATCCTCGCGGGCCGGACGCGTTCTCGCGAGCCGTCGGGCGCCGGTCAGGGGCACTTCTTCGCGGTGATCGTCACCTTCAGCGTGGCGTCCGGAGCGACGGGGGAGCCGCCGGCCGGCTCCTGCCCGGTGACCTGGCCGGCGTCGGGCGCCTTCGGGTCCTCGGCGCAGGCGAGCGTGATCTTCGTGAAGCCGGCGGCGCCGAAGGCGTTCTTCGCGGCCTCCAGGTCCTGGCCCGTCACGTTCGGCACGGTCTTCTGGTTGCCGGAGCTGGTGAACACGGTGATCGCGGTGCCGCGCGGGGCCGAGCCCGACGGGTCGGCGCGGGTGACCGTCCCGACCGCGGCGTCGCTCGCCTCCGTGCCGCCCTGCACGACGCCGAAGCCGGCCGCCTCGAGCTTGGCCTCGGCGTCGGCGGAGGAGAGCCCGACGACATCCGGGATGTCGACCTTCGGGACGACCTGCAGCGAGCCGTCGGCCTCCGGGAACGCCGTCCCGCCGTACGTCGCGTCGGCGGCGCGCATGACGACCGGCCAGATGCGGTGGCGCGCGGTGGCGGCGGATCCGGAGTCGAAGGAGTAGCGGCCGAGGCGCAGGTTCGCGTCACCCTTCACGTTGAACACGCCGACGGCGGTCGCGACGCGGGTGCTCGCTCCGGTCATCCAGGTGGCCTTCGCGTCGTCGGTGGTGCCGGTCTTGCCGATCAGCGGAACGCCGTCGCCGGTGCGGGAGGCCACGGCCGTCCCTCCGCCGGTGAAGGTCGCCTGCAGCGCGACGGCCGCGGTGGCGGCGACGTTGCGGTCGATCGACTGGCGGCAGTTCGCCGGGGGCACCGGCTGGTCGGCTCCGGCGGAGTCGGTGATGCGGTCGATCGCGACGGGGTCGCAGGTCGTGCCGCCGGAGGCGATGGTGGCGAAGGCGCCGGCCATCGAGAGGGGCGAGACGTAGTTCGTGCCGAGCACCGACGACGGGTTGTGCTCGAGCTCCTCGCCGCTGCCCTGCTTCACGCCCATGTCGACCGCGGTGTCGCGGATGCCGCACAGGTCGAGCTCACGGGCCATGCCGACGAAGCCGGTGTTGAGGGAGGTCTTCGTGAAGGACACCGGGGTGCCGACCTCGCCGGTGCCGCCCTCGTCGTTCTTCGCGCTCGTCTCGTTGCTCGTGTCGGTGCCGCCGGAGACGCAGGAGTCCGTGAAGGTGCCCCAGGTGGACTTGCGCGTCCCGTCGACCGACTCGTTGATGCTGTGGCCCTCCTTCAGCCACTCCACCAGCGTGAAGAGCTTGTAGGTCGAGCCCGGCTGGATCCCGGAGGATCCGCCGTTGGCCCGATCGGTGCTGTAGTTCACGGCGCTGTAGGACGGGTCGGTCGTGAGGACGTCCGGATCCTGCGAGTACTTCTTGTTCTGCGTCATCGCGAGCACGCGCCCGGATCCGACCTCGACGCTGACGGAGACGGCTCCGACGTCGAAGTTCCAGGTCTGCGGGACCTGCGCGTCGACGGCGGCGACGGCCGCGTCCTGCAGGCCGACGTCGAGCGTCGTGTAGACGTCGAGGCCGCCGCGGCGGAAGTTCGTCCAGCGGGTGTCCTCGTCGGCGCCGAAGATCTCGTTGTTCTTCAGGACGTTGGTGACGTAGTCGCAGAAGAAGCCCGCGTTGCCCGCGGTCGAGCAGCCGGTGCTGGGCTGGGTGATGCGGGGCTCGATCGGAGTGGCGACGGCGGCGTCGTGGTCCTCCTGCGAGATCTTCCCCTCCTCGAGCATCTTGCCGATGATGTAGTCGCGGCGGTCCTTGTTGCGGGCGTAGCCGTTCGCGGCGCCGTTGTCCGGGTTGTCGGGCTGGTCGATCCGCAGGACGGCCGGGTTGTTGACGATCGCGATGAGGCTCGCGGCCTGGGCGATCGAGAGGTCCGCGGCCGAGGTCGCGTAGTAGTAGTTCGCGGCGGTCTCGAGGCCGTAGGTGGTGCCTCCGAAGAACGCGATGTTGAGGTAGCCCTGGAGGATCTGGTCCTTCGTGTACTGCTTCTCGAGCCCGATGGCGAGCTTCATCTCGCGGAGCTTGCGCTCGGGGGAGGTCCGGGTGGCCTCGTCGATCGCGGCCGCGCGCTCGGCGTCGTCCGAGATGTTGCGGACGGCCTTCTCGACGAGGACGTTCTTCACGTACTGCTGGGTGATCGAGGATCCGCCCTGCACGTCGTTGCCGAGCACGTAGGTCTGCGCGACGGCGCGGAGCGTGCCGGGGAGGTCGACTCCGCCGTGGTCGTAGAAGCGGGGGTCCTCACCCGAGACGGCGGCGTCCTTGGCGGCCTGGGCGATGCGGTCGAGCGGCACCTCGACGCGGTTCTCGACGTAGAAGGAGGCGAGCAGCTGCGGGCCGTCGGAGCCGGTCGCGTAGATGTTGCTCTTCTCGGAGAGCTTGTCGACCTCGAGGTAGTCGGGCAGGCCGTCGAAGACGCCGATCGACTGGTTCGCGGCGACTCCGGCGAGCGCCACGGCCGGGGTGACGGTGGCGGTCACGAGGACTCCGGCCACGACGCTCATGCCCAGGAAGCCCACGATCGCCTTGACCACACCAGCGGTGGTCCTTCTGTCGGACGCCAAACCTTCTCCTTCGCGAATCCCCCCGGATGCTGCGACGACCGCGGCCGACGCCCTGCACGCTCCGTGCGGCAGGTCAACCTCGACAGACTAACCCGAGAGCCCCCGAAGACGAAGGCCCGGCCAGAGGCCTGAAAAGACCCTGACCGCGACCCGGGGGACGGTGTTCCCTAGGCTGTCGGCATGGCGAGCCCCTCCTCCGACCCCGGACCGGCCGACGCGACGACCCCGGAGGCCGCTCCGGTCGCGCCCCCGCAGGCCGTCCCCGCACCGCCCACGGGCGCCCTCTCGTACGCTCTCGGCTTCCTCGCGTTCATCGGGATCCCGTTCCTCAGCCTGATCGTGGGCGGCATCGTCATGGCCTCCGTGTACCCGTCCGCCCGGAGGAAGGGCGGGCTCGCCGCCGAGAACGCGCGGAACGCGGCGAACTGGGGCCTGACGGTGATCCTGATCGGGGTCGTGACGCTCGGCGCGCACGTCGTGCTGCTCTTCGCCGCCTCCGACACCCCGCTCGCGAAGGACTTCTATCCGATCGGCATCCCGATCACGCTGTTCGCCGTGCTCTGGCTGGTGCACTTCGTGCTGATCATCTGCGGACTGGTGAAGGCGAACCAGCGCGAGGTGTTCCGTCCGCGCATCGCGATCCCGTTCCTCCGCCCGCCCGCGGCCTGAGCTCAGGCGCCGACGGGCCAGAGGTAGTCGAGCCCCGGCGGCGTGCCGGGGAACAGCGGGCCGTAGTGGTCCTCGTCCTTGGCCACGAGCTTCGAGCGGTGCGAGAGGTGCAGCCGCCCGTCGCCGAACCACGGCGGGAGCGCATAGTCGCCGGTCAGGTAGGCGGCGAGATCCTCCGGGGCGGCGGCGAGGGCCTCCTCGGTCTTCACGAGGCACGTGTCGGCGAAGCCGCGCTCCGTCCACTCCGCGCAGGTCTCGCGCTGGTAGGTCATCAGCGCCGGTCGGTAGCCCCGCCACATCCGCGTGACGGGGTGGTTCTGCCAGCCGTACCCCGGAACGGTCAGCGCCCGCATGACCTGCAGCGTCTCGACGCGCTGCTTGCCGAGCCGCTTGCCGTCGAGGGCGCGGACGCTGCGGTGGAAGTCGGGGTAGGGGAGGAAGGTCTGCACGCCTCCCAGTCAACAGCGGCCCGTCTCCCTCCGGCCACCCTCCCGTCACGCCGATGTCGCCTGGCGTGCGTAGCGTCCGGGGCATGACCGGACTCCCCCTCCTCGCCACCGACGACGTGCAGCTGCGCTGGGCGCGGCCCGAGGTCCTCGACTCCGCCCGCCACCGGATGCTGCGCCTGCTCACCCTCGCCGAGCGCCTGCGCTACGAGGCGACGAGTCGGCGCGAGGTCCGGGACGGCTTCCTCCTCGGCCGGGTCCTCGTGCGCGAGCTTGCCGCCGAGACGCTCGGGATCGATCCCCTCGAGGTCGCCGTGGACGCGCGCTGCGAGCGCTGCTCCGGACCGCACGGCCGCCCGGTGCTCCGCGGCGAGCACCCGGCGCTGGAGCGGATGCGGATCAGCATCGCGCACTGCGACGGCGCGGTGGTCGCGGCGCTGGCGACCGGACGCGACATCGGGATCGACGCGGTGCGCGCCCGCACCGTCCGCGACCGCGTGGCCTCCGGGGCGACGACGGCGGAGCAGGTGCTCGCCGATCTGCGCTCGCAGGCGGTCGCGAAGGCCGACGGGCGTGGGACCTCGAGCGACGAGCCCGTCCGCTTCCGCACCAGGGAGGGTGCGACCGAGGCCTGGATCGAGGGCTCGAGCCGCTACTTCGCCGTCTCGGAGCCGACGGTCCACTCCGCGCTCGTCGTGGCGGTCGCGGTCGCTCAGGAGTGACCGCGGGGCGCGGTCCCCGGCCGTTGCGCTGGTCCGCGCCTAGGCGAACAGCGACAGCGTGATCGTCGAGCGGTAGGAGCCGGCCTCGACGTCCGGCTCGGCCAGCAGCCGCAGCTCGGCGTCGGCGCTCCAGGTGCCGGCCCCGCCGGCGGCTCCGAGCAGCAGCGCGTCCTGCAGGCCCGCGCCGCCCTCGAGGGAGGAGGCGACCGGATCGCCCGCGACGGCGCCGGTGCCGGTGATCAGGCGCGGGGTCCAGCCGAGGTGGTCGGCTCCGATCGAGGCGCTCGGGCCGGTGAGGGCGCTCGCCGAGGCGAGGACGTACCAGTCGTTCTGCGCGCCGACGCGCGAGTCGGTGACGGTGACCGTGGGGAGCCCGCCCGTGAACCGGCGCTGGAGGGCGGTGGAGCCCGACTCGGCGAGGTCGACGGCGTCGGCGGCGACGGAGAGCGAGAGGGAGCCGGGCTGCGCGGGAGGGGTGATGTCGACGTCGACGTCCACTCCGTCGAGGTCGTGGAGCAGGGGCGGCGTGCGGGCCGGGTCCTCGCCGGTGAGGGGATCGGCGGCGTCGGGCGGGGTGGCGGAGGCGGCGAAGAGCAGCACGACGTGCGCGCCGAGCGTCACGACCCCGATCAGGATCACCGTCAGGCCCCAGTTCGCCGCGTTCCGCG
>NZ_PSUU01000042.1:0-31944 GCF_002932015.1 Rathayibacter sp. AY1H3 | reverse complement strand
ACAACCGAATCCAGAGACGCCTGACGCGGATCCGAGCATGGGGCTCGACGACTGCGTATCCCGTCGTCATGCGCCTCTTGGACCGGCGGGGACGGAGGCGGTCACGCCGTCGAGCCTAGGGGCGGGCGCGGCGGCGGGGCGAGTGCCGAAGGGTGTCGCCGAGCTCGGTTTTTCGTCTCATGACCGGCGCCCCTGGCGGGCTTCCTCCGAACGAGAACCGGCTTCCCGTGACTGCTCGGCACCCTGTCATGCACTTCGTGCTCACGAGTGCTTCGGAAGGAGGAACGCCGGGAACACCTCAGCGAATCTCTCGGCGGTGACTATGAGCCATTGAGCGAGATCAGGAGCGGTGGCCTCGTCGCGCCACTCGCCGGTTTCGCGTAGGAGGACCTGGCTCGACAGGTTCCCCGGCTCATTGAGCCACTCGAGATCCGCGCCGACGGCAGCCTCGATCTCCACGCGATGGTCGAGCAGGCGGGCGAAGAGCGCCTTGTCCTCTCGGATCTTCAGCGCACAGGAGACGCCGGCGGGTTCGCGGGACGACAATCCGAGGACGATGACGGATCCGGGCACGCCGAGACTCACGTCGACAGTGGATCCGGTCGATCCGCTGGGCCAGGACGTGATCCTCGTCTGGAGACTCTCGCCGAGGTCGTGGACCTTGAGGAAGAACGCCTTCCTCTGCGCGAGGAGCGGCCGGGTCCCAGGCACCCGATGTCGATCCTGGTCGATCTCCAGCCCCGCGAGATCGGCGAGGTCTTCGGCGCGGAGGAACTGCGCCGGATCGGCCCGGCCCTCGCGATCGAAGGTGAGACCCTCGGACTCGAGGAACTCGCGCGGAGGATCGGTCCGGTCCGAGTCCATCCATCTGAAGCCCGGCGCTATCGTGCCGCCGCTTTGAAGTACTCTCCACGCGCCTTGCATCGGGTTGCTCGCGAGGACGGCTGCGACGGGTTGAGGGTAAGAGCCGGCGACCAGGGCGACCTCGCCGTAGGACGTCCATCTGCCGGAGGGGATCTCGGCGACTATTGAGGCCACGACGCTCCGCATCGCGGAGGGCTCTGCCCCGCCGGACGACGTCAGGTCTTCATCAGGACCAGGCCACAGAGCGATGATCCTCTCTGCGAGAGCGGCGCTGCGCTTCGCGATCTCCGGAGCGCCCCACTCCTCCTCGCCCGCGATCTCCTGATTAAGGCGAAGGCCACTCTCGGCCAGCATCCTGCGCTTCTGGTCGAAGGGGCGGTTGCTGAGCTCGCTGTTGTACCCGGTGAGAGTGAGGTTGCCGATCGTGTGGACGAGGCGGTCGTGCTCATAGGCGAGATCGGATCCGTCGGGCAGGCCCCGCTCGAAACCACGCCGTACGGCGTCGGTCAGGGTCTGAGGCAGGACGTGCTCGATGGTCAGGTTGCCCGGGTCGATAGTCTCCTTCGACTCGTAGGACTCCTCGAGCCACAGCAGGATGAGCTTCTTCTGAGCGGCCCGACCCTGCCAGTAGAACGGGACATTCGTCACCGCCTCCCGCACCTGCTTGTCCGTGCCGTAGTACTTGCGGCCGCGCGACAGGTGCTCGCGCAACGCGACGTCGATATCGGGGGCATCGGCAATGGCGCTCACTGCTTGAAGGAGCGTTCGATTCAAGCTCGCAGTCGCGCGCCCGATGACGATGCGCCGGACGAAGTAGGACTCGAGGTAGGTCAGGGCCTGAAGCACCTGATCAGCGGACGCGGTTCCTGCAGCCCGCCGGTCCAAGAGGCGCATGACGACGGGATACGCAGTCGTCGAGCCCCATGCTCGGATCCGCGTCAGGCGTCTCTGGATTCGGTTGTCGACCTCGAGCGAAGGATCGAGAATAGCCGCGAGTACGTCGCCCAGCTTCGCGATTCGCACGACCTCGGCCACGATTTCCGCCGGGCCGGCGAGCTTCTCCAAGCGCTTCTGCTGCCCTGTATACGTGTCCGACTGCTTGGCGCGTTCGTCCGTCTGCACCAGGTCGAGCCAGAACAGCAACTCGAGGCTGTCTGCACTGAGCTTCTTCTCCAGAGGCAACCAGACCGATTCGTAGACCTCGACGCCGCTGTCGCCGAGCCGCATGAACAGATAGTTCTTCAGGAGATCCGACTGGGTCAGCTGAAGGCCGGTGTTGTTCAGCGATTCGAAGATGCGGTGTGCATTGTCCCGGGGCTCTGCCGTCACGACGACGAGGGCGAGGCCGTTGACTATGACGTTCTCGATCTCCTCGAGATCGTGCGGATCATCCGGGTCGTCGGCCGCAGCGATCTTCGAGCGGAAGTGGTTGTACGCCTCGCCGATCCGGCCGATACCTCCTGCGTCCGGAGCCGACCGAATGACCGCCAGGTAGGAGGCTCTATCCGCCTGCGTGGGCAGAACTTTCGCCGGCTTGTCCTTGTCGTACACATTGACCAGGTACTGCGCCTGGATGCCCTCAGCCTTTTCGGCGTCGCCGGTCTCGTTCAAGTGGTCTCGGAGGGCGGCCAGGAGGAGCGTGAGGGTCGTCAGGCGCTGCTGCCCATCGACCACGAGCAGCTTCGAGACGCCGACAACCGAGAAGTCGGGGCTCTGGGCGAGTACCAGCGAGCCGATGAAGTGCGTCGCGGTGGGCTCCTCGCGGCGGGTGTTCGCGAGCTCGGCGATGTCGTTCCACAGCTGGTCGAGCTGCGGCTTCCCCCATGAGTAGACCCGCTGGTAGAGCGGCACCTGGTACTGCTTCTTACCCTCCAGCACACCGGCGAGGTTCGTCTCCGCTGCCTTGACCATTCTTACCTCCGCGTTGAAGTGTCTTCGAGATCGGCTTGCGCCCGTGGACGGCGCCTAATGATCGGCGGGCGCTGCCACTGAGAGGCCGCCCCTATTCGGGGTGAGCTCGAGGACGGTCTGGTCCGAGTCGGTGAGAACCGGGATCCCGTCGGGCAGCGTGTGGAGCGCCCGGGCGAGACGGCTGAAGGTCGTTCGAGCCTCGAGAGTTCCTTTGCCGGCGAAGGCGATGAGAATCCTGCTCGCGTCGATCTGCAGAACGCTCAGATCATCGAGGAGCCCGACGAGCTGCACCTGTCGTGCCGCGATCCGCCCGAGCTCGTCGCGGAGGACCCCCTCGACGGAGAGCAGCGACCGGTCCGGATTCGCATGCTCGGCCGCGACCCTCTCGAGCACCGCGATCCGAGCTCGAAGAGAGAATCCCTCGTACATCTGGGCGACGATGCGTTCGAATTCCCTCATCGGATCGTCGCGCTTGCCCACGAGTGCGACGAGGAGCTCGGGCGCGTACACCCGGTCAACGCCCTCGTACTTGGCCACGACATCGAGCCAGCGGTCGAGACGATCCTCGTAGCTGTTTGCAAGCGCATCGAGCGCACCGAAGGCATGGGCGGCTGAAGAGATCGCCGGGATCCTCGCTTGGTCGAGCAGGTAGCCGGCGACTTTCCGCGTCTGCTGCGCCGCGGTGACCAGTACCGATCGGTCCTCCTCGTTGGCCCGATTCTCGATTCCGAGCAGTGTCGTCGTGATCCTCTCAAGCTTCTTGTTCATCTGGTGCTGCGCGAGCATATCCCCGGCGACGGCGAGACCCACCGTGGCGATAAGTGGTCCGGCCGCAGCAGCGGCGCCCGTCCCCGCCACTGCCGGGACGAGCCGAGCATGAGCCGAGAGTTTCGTCGACCCGGCCGCCCGGACGATTCCGCGGAACCCGCCCCCTACTGCGGGAACGAGATCGCGAGCGACCGCGCCGGTCGGGAGGATGACGCGGTAGAGGCCCTCAGCGGATCCGGGCGATCGGGTGAGGCCGCCCGCAGCCTGACCGATCGCCTTCGCGAAGGCCCCTGCGGTCTGAGCCACGAGACCCGAGGCCACCTGGCCGGCCGGTGTCGGCACGCGACTGATGAGCAAAGCATCGCGATTGAGGAGCATGCGGAGCATCCCCTCGGTGCTCGGTTCCGACGGCGTCGGGACCAGGGGGACGACGACAGCTTCTTCGGGATCCACGGCGCCTCCAGCTGGTGTGTGTATCTCATCCTGTCAGTCGGCGGGGACCGAGCCGACGCATCCCGTTCGGACCGATCAGTCGGCAGCGCTCCTGAAAAGGGACCACCCGGATGCCCGTCCACTGGTTATGGCGCGATGACCCGAGTGCGGTATGTCAAGGTCCGTTCTGCAATGTCCTGTTCGCCTGCCGCCCCTTGCCCGCGCGCCGCTCCGAGCGCACGCTGGAGCCATGACCGCCTGGAGCCCTCTCGAGACCGTCGGCGCCGTGGTGCTCGCCCTCGCGCTGATCGGGCTCGCCGTCGCGGCCGTGGCGGTCGGAGCAGGCGACGAGATCGCGTTCATCGGCGTGCTGGTCGCCTTCGCGGTCGCGGTCACCGGGCTCGGCCTCCACATCGCCGGCCGCGAGGCGCGGTACCGCCGCGACAACCGGTGACGCCGAAGCGCTTCCGCCGCGACGACGGCTGAGGAGGCGCGCTCCCGCCGCGACGGCCGCTGAGTGGAGAGACTCCCGCCGCGACGGCACTCGGCCGGTCAGTGCCCGAGCTCCACCAGCAGCACGCCGGCGATGATCAGGCCGATCCCGCCGAGCATCGTCCAGGTCAGCGGGTCCTGGAACAGCCAGCGGCCGAGCACCGCGGTCAGCGCGACTCCGACCGCCGCCCAGATCCCGTAGGCCACCCCGATCGGCATGCCCTGCGCGAGCGCCCCGGCCAGCAGCGTGAACGCGACGACGTAGCCCACTCCGACCACGACGTACCAGCGCTTCCGGCCGTCCGTCGCGGGCTTGAGGCTCATCGTCGCGGCGACCTCGGTGAGGATCGCGCCCGAGAGCAGCAGCCAGGCCATCAGCGCACCGCCCGGCGCGCGGCCTGCGCTCGCTGCGAGCCGATCTCGACCATCAGCACGCCCGCGATGATCAGCACCAGCCCGATCGTCATCACGCCCGTCAGCGGCTGACCGAAGAGCACGGCCGCGAGGACCGCCGTCAGCGCGACGCCGCACGCGCCCCACACGCCGTACGCGACTCCGATCGGCATGCCGGCCTTGAGCACCTGGCTGAGGAGGACGAACGCCGCCAGGTAGCCCGCCACCACGAGGGCATACCAGCCCGGCGACTCGATGGCGGCCTGGAGGGCGAGCGACGCCGTCACCTCGGTGAGGATCGCGCCGGCGAGGAGCACCCAGCTCATCGCGTGCCGTCGGATCGGGTCATCCGGCCAGCGTAGGGCGGGCGCGGAGGCGTGCGCCCGCAGAACCAGAGTGCAGTGCCCGGAGACGGGGTGGGAACGATCGTTCTCCGGGCAGTGGCGCGCTCACCGCGCGAAGTGCTCGCGCACCTCCGCCTGCCAGCGCTCGCGGTCCTCCTCCGTGATGAACGCCGCGTCGAAGGAGTTGAGCGCCAGCTGCTCGAGCTGCGCGTCGTCAATCCCCAGCTCCTCGACCAGGGCGCGGTAGTTCTCATCCACGTAGCCGCCGAAGTAGGGCGGATCGTCGCTCGAGACCGTCACGACGAGTCCCTCGCGGAGCATCGCGGGCAGCGGGTGGTCGGCCATCGTGTCCACCGCGCGCAGGGCCACGTTCGACAGCGGGCACACCGTCACCGGGATGCGGCGCTCGCGGAGCATCGCGACCACCTCCGGGTCCTCCATCGCGCGGATCCCGTGGTCGATCCGCTCGACCTTCAGCAGCTCGACGGTGGCCGCGACCGTCTCCGGCCCGCCCTCCTCGCCGGCGTGCGCGACCAGGCGCAGTCCCTCCGCCGCGGCGCGCGCGTAGACGTCGACGAACAGCTCCGGGCCGAAGCCCACCTCGTTCGAGTCGAGCCCGACGCCGATGATGTGCTCGCGCCAGGGGAGGATCGCCGTCAGCATCTCGTCGGCCGCGTCGGCGCCCAGGTCGCGGAGGAAGCACATGATCAGGTCCGTCGAGATCCCGTGGGTCTCCTCGCTCCGGCCGAGCGCACGGGTGATCCCGCTCATCACGGTGTCGAGCGCGACGCCGTTGCCGAGGTGCGTCTGCGGGTCGAAGAAGATCTCGGCGCGGCGGACGTTCGCCTTCTGCGCCCGGTCGAGGTAGCCGGTCGCGAGCTCGAAGAAGTCCCGCTCCGTCTTCAGCACGGTGAGGTTCGAGTAGTGCAGCTCCAGGAACGACGCGAGGTCGGTGAAGGAGTACCGCGCGCGGAGGGCGTCGAGATCCTCGGTTGGCAGGGCGACCCCGTTGCGGCGCGCCATCTCGACGATGTGCTCGGGCTCGATCGTGCCCTCGAGGTGGATGTGCAGCTCGGCGCTGGGCGGGGCGGGGAAGGCGGGGCGGGGCATGCGGATCCTCCAGGGAGCGGCCGGGGCGGCGGGGTCGCTCCCGACCGTAGGCCTCCGCTGTTTCGCGCGCGTTTCCGGCGGGAGGCGCGCGATCCGGATCCGGAGCGGCCCCGCCCCCGGGTGCTAGAGCTCGCCCTGCTGCGAGGTGCCGGCCGGGATCGGGACGAGCCGCGTCACGACGGGAGGATGGGCGACGAGTCCGCGGATCGCCGCGTTGAGGCGGACGACCGGCTCGCCGGCGCCGTGCGCGTCGAGCAGGTCGCCGCTCGTCCACTTCTCCAGCATGACGATGGTGCCGTCGGGCGAGTCGTGGATCGCGTAGAGCTCGCAGCCCTCCTCCTCGTGCACCTCCGCGATGGCGGTGGAGAGGGCGGCGACGAGCGCGTCGCGCTGCCCCTCGGCGGGAGTGAAGATCGCGGTGACGACGACGGGATCGGACATGGCGTGCCTTTCGGAGGGGGAGGGGGATCAGCGCTGCGGGGGTGCGGCGCAGCTGGAGCGGATGACGAGGTCGGCCTGCACCTCGATGTGCTGCGGCGCCTCGGGGAGGCGGCCCTGCATGCGGGCGAGGACGAGCTCGACGCTGTGACGGGCGAGCATGTCGATCGGCTGGCGGACGACGCTGAGCGGCGGGGTGACCAGCTCGCTCCACGGGTTGTCGTCGAACACGACGACCGAGAGGGCCTCCGGGATCCGGATCCCGAGCTGGAAGAGCCGGTGCACGGCGCTGCGCACCTGCGCGCCGCTGCCCGCGGTCTGAGGAGGCCGCGGCTGCCGCGGCACCTCCGGCCGTCGGAGCAGCCGCAGGCCGGTCGCGAGCTGCCAGGCCGTGACGGCGTAGACGGAGGCGCGCTCCCAGACGCCGTCGGGCAGCAGGTCGACGCCGGGCACGCGGGTGTCGACCTGCAGCATCAGCAGCGCGAGCAGGCCGGCCGCACCGAGCACGATCCCGACCGTCTCGAGCGCCCACGGGGCGCGGCCGCGCCGGGCCGCGGCACCGGCGACGATCGAGGCCGCGTTGCCGCCGACGATCGCCATCGCGGCGCCGACCACGTGCAGGCCGCCGATCCCGTTCTGCGCACTGGCGCTGCTCCCGTGCACGAGGCCCACCACGGCGATGCCCACGGCGTGGACCACGGCGAGGGAGAGGAACAGCCCCCGCGATCCACCCCGCGCCGCCCGCACGGTCGTGACGGCGGCGGCGAGGTAGAGCGCCCCCTGCAGGAGGAATCCGGCGTTCATCACCGCGTGCAGCGGCGAGTCGATCGCGCGCCCCTGGAACACGCCCACCTCGGGCACGCCGAGATCGCTGATGTAGTTCCGTGCGTAGCTGTAGCCCGGGAACGCGGACGCGGCGACCGCCTCCGCTCCGATGTAGGCGAGCGCGCTCACCACCCACAGCACTCCGGCCCCACGAGTTCCCATGCGCCCATCATCCCCGGGCCCGGCCGCGCCGGTCGTCGGCGCCGGACGGCTCCCCGGCTAGGCTCGCCGGATGCTGCAGGTGCGGGGTGAATCCGGGCAGGCCGTGCTCCTCCTGCCGGGCGGGGGCGAGGCCGTCGACGGTTTCTTCCCCGGGCTGGTCGAGGGCCTGATCGTCGATCCGGGCTGCCGGGTGGTCCTCTACGACAGACCGGGCACAGCGGGGTCGGAGGTCGCCGGCGGACTCACCGACGCCGCAGACGCCGTCCACGCCGTGCTGGCCGGCCTCGGGACAGGTCCCGTCGTCGTGATCGGCCAGAGCCTCGGCGGTGCCGTCGCGATGCTGCTCGCTCGCGATCATCCCGAGGACGTCGCGGGACTGGTGCTCCTCGACCCGACGCCCGTCAACGACACGGCACTGGCGCGTCAGGTGGAGCGGACGGCCCGGGCGACGGCGACGCTCTCGAGACTGCCGGGGCTCGGCCGAGCGCTGTCCGCGCTGCTGCGCACGAGCGCCGCCCGGTCGGCGAGGCGCCACGCGATGAGCCCGGCCGCGCGCGCGGCCGCTCTCGCGATGGCGGACGTCGACCTGCCGGGGCTCGCCTCCGCCGCCGCCGGTCTGGAGCAGGTGGCGCGGGGCTTCGACGAGTCTCAGCTGCCCGCGGTCCCCGCGGCCGTGGTGACCGCGGACCGCAGGCCCGGGTCCTCCCTGCATCGCGCGCATCGGCGCGTCGCCGCCGCCCTGGACGCGCCGCTGCTGTCCTGGCCCGGAGCGGTGCACGAGGTGCACCTGAGCCACGAGCGCGAGGTGCTCGAGGTCGCCCGCACCATCGTGCGGGCCGTCGCCTCCGACTAGGTCCGGAGCCGCTGCGCCGCCGCTCCGGTCACAGGCTGAACCCGCCGTCGGTCGTGAGCACCTGCCCGACGACCCAGCTGCCCGCCGACGTGGCCAGCCATGCGATCAGCTCCGCGGGGTCCGCCGGCGCGCCGACCCGGCCGAAGGGCGTGGTCGCGACGTACTCCTCGAGGTCCTCGAGCGACCGGTCGGTGGTCTCCGGGTCCAGGTATCCCGTGTTCACCGGACCGGGATCGATCGTGTTGAGCACGATCCCGAGCTCCAGGAGCTCGGCGGCGACCGTGGCGGTGACGCCGGCGAGTGCGGCCTTGCTCGCGGCGTAGGCGACCTCTCCGCGCATCGCGCCGTGGATCTGGCCGGACGTCATCCAGAACACGTGTCCCTGCGCCCGGGCGTAGGGCCCGGCTCCGACGATCCGGTCGCCGGGCCGGCGGGGTCCGTCCGTGCGCGGTGCCCGGAGCCGCGCGAACTCCGCGGTGAGCAGGAGGGTGGAGCGGGTGTTGACGTCCCAGAACGCGGTGAGCCGCTCGGGCGTCATGTCGAGGATGCTGCCGTCGTCACCGCTCTTCGCGTGGTTGCAGACGAGGACGTCCAGGCTCCCGGTGAGGTCGGCTGCGGTGGCGATCAGACCGGGGATCGTGGAGGGATCGGCCAGGTCCGCGGCGACGTCGGCGAACCGCGCGCCCTCCGTGAGGTGCGCGCGGAGCTCGGACCGGACCGCGTCGAGGTCGTCGCCTCCCCAGGGGAGGTCGAGATCGTGAGGGCGGTGATGGTGGACGACGAGGTGCGCGCCGAGGGAGGCGAGCTTCGCGGCGACGGCGAATCCGATGCCGCGCCGCCGCGAGACACCGGTGACGAGAGCGGTCCTGCCCTGCAGGGGGAGGAGTGCGGACACGGGGAGCCTTTCGATCGCGCCCGAGCGGGCCGGAGGGAGCGGGACGGAGCGACGGGGATCGGGAAGGCCTCAGCCGCACTGCACGATCCCCACCGTATCGAGCCGCCGGTGGCCTCCGTCCGGCGATGAGGTGCCCCTCAGACCTGCTGGGAGATCCGCAGGCCCCGTCCCCGGGAGAAGCCGAGGCGCGAGTAGCTGTCCGCCAGCCGCTCGTCGCCGGCGACGGCCACGACGACGCCTCCCGCGGGGACCGTGGCCAGCAGCTCCCTCGTCGCGAGCACCGCCGACAGGCGGGTCCCGGGGCGCTGCGAGAGCGCCATCACCGTCCACCGCCGCCCGGGAGGCGTCTCCGCGCCGACGGCCCCGGTGAGGGGGGTCCCGACCAGCAGGGCCCCGCCCCCACGGCTCCGCCGAGGAGCGCCGCGAGGACCAGGACCGCGCCGAGCAGCCCCGAGAGCGCGACCCACACGGCCGCCACCACGGCCAGCAGGACGACCGGGACGGTGACGGCGATGCTCACCAGGGCGTCGGCGACCGGCCGGTAGCGCCCGAAGACGACCAGCCCGTTCCGGTCGGCCGCCTCATGGGCGGCGCGGCGGATCACGGAGGGCGCGAGCGAGAGCAGCGCCGTCGGGAAGGCCAGGACGGCGAGGACGCGGTGGCGCGTGAAGGCGCGCACCATCAGCCACGAGACGGCGGGCAGACGTCCCCATCCGACCGGTGCCGACGCCGCTGCCATCGAGCCAGTCTGCGCGATCGGGTAGGCGCGGGGCCACCCGGTACGAGGACGCCGCTCCGGCTCCGCTGCGCGAGGGAGGCCGACGCGGACTACTCCTCGTCCGCCCGGTAGACCTTCCGGAACGCGTCCTTGCGGGCGATCCTCCCGCCGCGGAACTCGTAGATGTCGCAGCCCCGCGTGACCTGGGGTCCGCCGTCGGGGCCGGTCCCGGTGAAGGACCAGGTGGCCGCGCCGCGCGTCCCGGCGATGAGGGGAGCCCCCTCCTCGTGCCGCTCCTGTCCGGTGTCGAAGGCGAGCATGAGCGCGAATCCCTCGCGGACCTGCTCCTTGCCCGTCCAGGTGCGGCCGGGCTCGGGGCCGACGGACGCGCCGTACACGCAATCGTCGGTCATGTGACTCATCAGCGCTTCGAGGTCGTGGCGGGTCCAGGCGTCGCTGAACGCGGCCAGCACCTCGGGCGTCATCTCGCTCGTGCTGGTCTCGGTCGAAGAGGAGTCGTCCATGTGCGGGCCTCGGTCCTTCTGATCGGTGGACCGTCGTCGGTCGCTCTGCGACCGTGGCAGGTGAGCGGCCGCAGTGGCAACGCCCTCTAGCGGTCATGTCCGGAAGCGGACGGCCGGCGGATCAGCGGTCCGTCGACCCGCCGACCAGCGGGTGAGCGCGACGGCGGGGGGCGGTGCACTGCGGGCGGCGGGAGCGGCCGCCGAGGCGACCCGCTCCACCGGGCACTGCCGCGTCCCGATGCTGAGCCCCTTCGTGAAGGCCGTGCCGAAGTCGGACGCGGGCCGGTCCTCCTCCGCCTCCTCGGTCGCGGCCCCCGGGTCGCCCGCGGCGGCCGGATGCTAGGCGCTCGCCGCCTCGTCCGCCACCTCCTCCCCGCCGACCGGCGCCGACGCGCAGGATGAGGAGCACCGGTCGCGGCGGGCACCGACTCCGCACCCGACCGGCACCGAGACCGCCACGAGCCCGCGCCGGCGGGAGGACAGCGAGAGCACCATGGGATTCTGGGGACCGACCGACGAGACCCGCGGCACGCGCCCGGTCGACGAGCCGCTCGGCGAGCTGGAGCTCGTGCACGCCTTCACCAGCGGGCCGATGCCCACCGGCGTCAGCGTCTCGCACACCGGGCGGATCTTCGTGAACTTCCCCAAGTGGGGAGACGAGGTCCCGGCCACGGTCGTGGAGCTGGTCGACGGAGCGGCGGTGCCCTACCCGGACGAGGCCTGGAACACGCCGTCGGGAATCGACGACGCCGGCGCCCTCGTCTCGGTGCAGAGCATCGTCGTCGATCCGGCCGACCGGCTCTGGATCCTCGACACCGGCAGCCCGATGTTCGAGCCGACGAAGAAGGGCGGCCCCAAGCTCGTCCGCGTCGACCTGGCGACCGACACCGTCGAGCAGGTGATCCTCCTCGAGCCGGACGTCGCCCTGCCGACCACCTACCTCAACGACGTGCGCTTCGATCTGCGGCGCGGCATCGCCTACATCACCGACTCGGCCGACTCCGGCCCGAACGGGATCATCGTCGTCGACCTCGAGGCGGGGACCGCCTGGCGTCGCCTGCACGACCACCCGAGCACGAAGGCGCTCACTCCTCCGGAGCTCGTGCCGATGGCCGAGGGCCGCGTGCTGATGAAGCGCCCGGCAGACGGCGACCCGCAGCCGGTGACGATGGGCGCCGACGGCATCGCGATCTCGGCCGACGGCGAGCGCCTCTGGTACTGCCCGCTCGCCTCCCGCCGCTGGTTCAGCGTGGCGACGTCGGCCCTGGTCGACCGGTCGGTGCCGGACGAGGACGTCGCGGCGACCGTCGTCGACGAGGGCGACAAGGGCGGGGGAGCGGACGGCCTCGAGACGGATGCGCTGGGCCGCTTCTACGCCACGAGCTACGAGAACAACGCGATCGTCCGCCGTCGCACCGACGGCACGATGGAGACGATCGTGCACGACGAGCGGCTGCTCTGGCCCGACACCATGTCGATCGCGACGGACGAGCACCTGTACGTCACCGCGAACCAGCTGCACCGCCAGGCCGACTACCAGGGCGGCACGGATCTGCGGACGTACCCGTACTCGCTGTTCCGGGTGCGGATCGGCGCGGGGCCGGTCCTCCTCCGCTGAAGGCCCCCGCCTGGTCGCCTGCGCCGAGATCCGCAGCGCGGATCAGCGCCAGTGGGCGAGCTCCGTGCGGAGGGTCCCGCGGGCGCGGGCGAGCAGTCCGCGGACGGTCGAGGTCGTGAGCCCCAGCTCGTGCGCGATCGCGTCGTAGCTGCACTGCTCCAGCTGGCGCAGCTCCCAGCAGCGGCGCTGGGCCGGGGGCATCGCGGCGAGCACCCGGTTGGCGTCGGCGGCGAGCGATCCGCAGTGCGCGGCGTGCTCCGGGTCGGCGGCGGCGGAGGCGGGGAACTCGTCGTCCAGCTCGGCTCGCAGCCGCGAGACGCTGGAGCGGAGCCGGTCGACGCTGCGGCGGCGGGCGGTCGTGACGAGCCAGCCGGCGATGGTCTCGCCGTCGATCACGCTGTCCACGTGGGTCCACGCCGCGAGGAACGTCTCCTGCACCACGTCGTCGACGTCGGCGCTGCTGCGGAGGGTGCGGGCGGCCGTCGCGCGGAGCAGCGCGGTGTAGCGGCGGACGATGGTGGCGAACGCGCGGTCGTCGCCCTCCGCGGCGCGGATGACGAGCATCCGGTCCGAATCGGGTTCGAGCAGCGCGAGCGGCGGCGCGGCGAGGGTCGAGGGGCGGGCCCTCGGGAGGCGTGCGGGGGTGGTGGCGGTGAGCATGCGGACTCCGGTCGACTTGATGTGCACGCATGATTCGGAGGCGCGCTCCCGCCCGGTTTCCCGGGGCGGGACCCCAGTGGGAGGGGCAGGTCTGTCCGGTTTCCGGGGACGTCAGCGCCGCCGCGACCACCAGCGGCGGGACCGCTCCGGCTCGGCGGCCGCCCGGGCCTCGGCCGCGGCGGCGCGATCGGCGCGCCGCTGCGACCAGGCGGCGACCTCCTCGTCGACGTCCCGGAGCGGGGTGACGACGGGCGGCCCGCCCAGCAGCTGGCGGCGTGCCTCGATCACCCGCGTGTTGAAGTCGGCGAGCTCGGCGCGCACCTCCTCCTCGCGGTGCAGGCGGTCGAGGCGCTCGTCGAGCGCGCGGTCCTCGGCGCGGAGGAGGAAGGCGGCCGGGCCGATACCGGTGAGGTTCTCGCGCTCGATCTTGCGGCGGATCCACCAGTCCGGGTCGTGGGCCGCGCCCAGGTCCGCTAGCGGCTTCCCCGATCCCGGCAGGTCGTCGAAGTCGCCGCGGCGGATCGCGAGCTGGATCGCCGTCTCGACGAACGCGGCCCGCTCGAGCGGATCCTCCGGCAGGGCGGGCTGCTCCGCCTCCTCCTCGCCCGCGACGCCGGCCCGGTACCGGGCGGCGCGCTCCCTCGCATCCGACATCCCTCCACGCTAGATCGGGCTCCTCGCCCCGGGCAACCACCCCTCCCGCCGTCTCCGTGGTCGGCGGGCGCCGCGGGTCGACATCGCCGGACCGGCGTGCGTAGTATCGATACTCGATAACATCGACGATCGATAAGGAGCACGCCATGACGAGTGTCATCCCCAGCGGACCGGTCCGGGAGCGTCCGCGCGTGTTCCGGGTGGCCAGGGCGGTCCTGCTCATCGTCGCGGTCTTCTCCGTGCTCACCGCGCTCCTGCAGACCTGGACCGTCACCACCGGGCGCACCCTGCTGGTCTTCGGGGGAGCGGACGGCCGCCTCCCGCTCCGGAGCCTCCCGCAGCTGCTGCAGGCCCAGCCGCGCGAGGGCACCGCGCCCACGCTCGCCGACGCCGCCCTCTCCCTCCGCCTGCTCGGTGCGCTGCCGAGCCTCCTCCAGGCGGTCACGATCGTCCTCGCCACGGTCTTCCTCCTGCGGGTCCTCCGCGGCATCGCGGCCGGACGCCCGTTCGACCCCTTCGTCCTCGCGAACTGGCGCCGTCTGAGCCTCGCCCTGCTGATCGGAGGAGTGGCGCAGGGCCTCGCCGACACCGCGGCGGGCCTGTATCTCAGCTCCGGCATCGGCCTGCTCTTCGCCGCCGGCCGGGTGACCGACGAGCAGCGCGACGCCTTCCTCGGCGGCGACTACCAGGCCATCGGGACGAACCTGCCGCAGTGGCCCGTCCCCGTCCTGCTCGCCGGAGCGGTGGCCCTCGCCCTGACGGCGGCGTTCCGCGCCGGCGCGAAGCTCGAACGGGACGTCGACGGCGTTGTCTGAGCCCGCCGACGACGAGAGGCACCGGATCGACTGCCACCTCGGAGCAGTGCTGGCCGAGCGCGGCGTGACCCTCACCGCCCTCTCTGCCCGCACCGGCATCACGTTGGCGAACCTCTCCATCCTCAAGAACAACCGCGCCCGCGCGATCCGCTTCACGACGCTGACGCTCATCTGCGACGCGCTCGACTGCACCCCGCAGGAGCTGTTCTCGATCCGGGCCGTCGACGAGCGGGGGTAGCGGCGGGCGGATCGGCCAGGGGATCTCTGCGGGGCCGATGGTGTGGACGCCGTCCGATCGGATCGTCGATCGAGCAGGCCTCAGCCGCGCTCCGTGTCCGCCCCTCAAGGGATCGGCCGGAGCTCCCCGGAGCTCGCTCTCGTCCCGACCCATGGATGAGCCTCACCAGCGCGGTTGGCGGCCTCGGCCATCGACCGTCCACAGGGGAGCGAGCTCGTCAGCGGGACCGTCGAATGCGCCTCCGGTGGATGCCGGCGGCTGCTCGCGGTCGTCCCTCCCGACGCGAATCACTCCCGAGCAGTTGTCGAGCGAGCTCGAAAGGACCCCGCAGACACGCATCGCGGGAACCCTCCGGGACCCTCGCTCCATCTCGGTGGCTTCCACCGTCGAGGGGCCCCTCCTGAGGATCCGGGCCGACTACTGGTCCCAGGAGTACATCCCCTGGGGACGTGTGCGAAGCGTCCTCGTGCGTGCTTCCGCGAACCGGTCCCGTCGCGCTGTGCGATCTCCCTGAGACGGCGGCGGTGTACCCGTCGACGAGGCCGCCGGTCATCGACCCCGCGAGGAGCGCCCGCTTCAGACCCGCACCGACGACGAACACGTCGATCGACCCAGGGTTCCCGAACGGGAGACGGACCGTGATGCACGTCTGGTCGTGCTGAGCGGCGGTCAGCGGTCGAGGACTTGACGAATGACGAGGACTCGGATCTCCGTCGACTCCCGCCCCACCGGGTCGAACCCGCTCGCCGTCGTCACTGAGACCCTGCTCGAGCTGGTCGGCGTGCTCGTGCGCGCCGCGCTGCGGCCGCGTCCCGCCGCTCAGTCCAGCGGGTAGCCCGGCAGCCCGTCGATGCTGACCGCGTTGCGCGTGGCTCGGTACTCGGCCATGCCGTCGGGGCCCTTCTTCTCGGCCTGGAGGAGGAGCAGGTCGCGCTCGCCGACCGGCTCCATCACGGGCACGCCCCAGCCGCACGCGTCGCTGATGCGGGTGAGCTCGACGGTGACGACCGCGCGGGTGCTCGGGTGCTCGGGGTGCTGCTCCGCGACCTCGGTGAATGCCTCCGAACCGGGCAGGTGCACGGAGCCGGTGCCGTGCAGGCGGACGATGCGCGGACGCGATCCGAACGACGCGAACATCAAGCACACGCGCCCGTTCTCGCGCAGGTGCGCGATCGTCTCGACTCCGCTGCCCGTGTAGTCGACCCAGCCGACCCGCCGCGGGCCGAGGATCGAGAACGAGTCGTGGCCGCGCGGCGACATGTTGACGTGCCCGTCCGCGGCGAGGGGCGCGGTGGCGACGAACCACATCGGCTGCTCGTGGATCCAGGAGGAGAGGCTCTCGTCGATCTCGTCGTAGACGTGCGCCACGGGATCAGGCCCCGGCCGCGCGGCGGACCAGCTCGGTGACGGCGGCGCGCGTCTCGGCGTCGGCAGAGACGAGCGCGTAGGCGGTCGGCCAGATCGTGCCGTCGTCGAGCTGCGCGCCGTCCTGGAAGCCGAGGGTCGAGTAGCGCGTGCCGAACTTCGCGCCGGGCTGGAAGAAGACGATCGCCTTGCCGTCGGAGCGCGCGTAGGCGGGGAAGCCGTACCAGGTCTTCGGGAGGAGGTCGGGAGCGGTCTCGCCGACGACGTCGTGCAGCATCTGGGCGATCGGCCGCTCCTCGTCGGTCATCGCGGCGATCGCGGCCTCCGCGTCCCTGCGGTCGGCGTCGGCCTTGTCGGCGCTCTTCTGCCGCTTCGCCTCCGCGCGCAGCTCGGCCGCGCGCTGCTTCATCGCCGCGCGCTCGTCCTTCGAGAAACCGTCTTCGGAAGCCATGTCCGCCCGTCCCGTCCGTCTGCGGCTCCCGGTCCGGGAGCGTCCCCGCACATCGTGACAGCGCCGCACTCGCCGCACAACGGCGGGAGCGAGCGCGACCGCGCGCCCCGGAAGCCCAGCCTCCGCGGTTAGCGTGGGCGGATGCGCCTCCTCCTGATCCGCCACGGCCAGACCCCCTCCAACGTCGCCGGGCTCCTCGACACCCGCATCCCCGGACCCGGGCTCACCGACCTCGGCCGCACCCAGGCCGCGGCACTGCCCGGTCGGCTCGCCGGCGAGGGGATCGGCGCGCTGCTCGTCTCGACGATGGTCCGCACCCACGAGACGGCCGCCCCTCTCGCCGCGGCGCTCGGGCTCGAGCCGATCGAGCGCGACGGCATCCGCGAGGTCGCGGCCGCGGGGCTCGAGATGCGCGGCGACGAGGCGGCGGTCGAGGAGTACATGGGCACGGTCTTCCGCTGGGCCGGCGGCGAGACGTCGATCCGGCTCGCGGGCGGCGAGACGGGCGACGAGTTCGCGGCGCGCTACGACGCGGTGGTGGCGGAGGCGGAGGCGCTCGGGCACGAGGTCGTCGCGCTGGTCAGTCACGGCGCGGCTATCCGCTGCTGGGCGGGTCTGCGCTCCCTCGACCTCGATGCGCGCTTCATCGCCGACCACCTGCTCGACAACACCGGCGTCGTCGTCCTCGAGGGCTCGGGCGACGCGTGGACGCTCGTGTCCTGGCAGGGCGAGCCCGTCAGCGGAGTCGGCGCGGCGGCCCCCTCGGGCCCGGCGGGCGAGACCACCGTCTGAGCGACAGGGCCTCCTCGCCGGTCGAGCAGCCGCGCGGCGGCGGATGGAGACCGGCCGGAACGAGCGCCGCCGGCCGCGCCATCACGGTAACGATCGCGCAACACTCCGGAAACCAGCTCCGACCAGCACATTCGCTCGCGCCGATCGGTTCATCACCACCCCTGGACCCGCCCCCGCAATTGTCCGACGTTTGCCCCTCGGCGGCTCCGCGGCTACCGTGGTCGGCGGTCCTCACGGGCCCCGATGAACCGGTCCGCGCTCGCACGGCGTCCCCCAGGACGCGCCGCGATCGTACGGTCAACGGGAGTGGAGGCGGCCCCGAGGCCGCCTCGGACGCTCTCGCCTCCACCCCCTGCCGCGCTGAGCGGCGGGACGCACGCGGAGGCTCGACGCACGGCTGTCCCACGCTCCCGACCCGGCACCACGAGATGAGCGCAGGGCGTCGTCCCTGCGCGCCGACGGAGTGTACGTGCACCAGAACCAGCAGATCATCAGCGAGCCCCGGAGCGAGGCGGGCGCCGATCCCGCGACCCCCGCTCTCGAGGCCCGCCACCTCTTCAAGGTGTTCGGCCGGAAGCCCGACGAGGTCGTCCGCCGACTGGGCGAGGGCGCCGACCGCGGCGAGCTCGCCGGACTCGGCACGGCCGCGGTGATCGACGCGTCCTTCACCGTGCGCCGCGGCGAGATCTTCGTCGTGATGGGCCTCTCCGGCTCCGGGAAGTCCACCCTCATCCGCATGCTGAACGGGCTCCAGGAGCCCTCCGCGGGCGAGGTCCTGATCGAGGGCTCCACCATCACCGGCGTCTCCGAGGCGGAGCTGCGCCGCGTGCGCCGCTCGTCGGTGTCGATGGTGTTCCAGCACTTCGCGCTCCTCCCGCACCGCACCGTGCTCGACAACGTCGCGTACCCGCTCGAGATCCAGGGCGTCCCCGCGGCCGAGCGCCGCGAGCGGGCCCTGCTCGCGGTCGAGCGCGCCGGTCTCGCCGGCTGGCACGAGAAGATGCCCGACGAGCTCTCCGGCGGCATGCGCCAGCGCGTCGGCCTCGCCCGGGCGCTCGCCGCCGACACCGACATCGTGCTGATGGACGAGGCGTTCTCGGCACTCGACCCGCTGATCCGCCGCGAGATGCAGGAGCAGCTGATCGAGCTGCAGCACGAGCTCGGCAAGACCATCGTCTTCATCACGCACGACCTCAACGAGGCCATGTTCCTCGGCGACCGCATCGCGGTGATGCGCGACGGCCGCATCGTCCAGATCGGCACCCCGGAGGAGATCCTCACCGATCCGGCGAACGACTACGTCGCCCAGTTCGTGCAGGACGTCGACCGCGCCCGCGTGCTCACCGCCTCCGCCGTGATGGAGCCCGCCCGCTCCGTGGTCACCCTCGCGGCCGGTCCCCGCGCCGCGCTGAGGAGCATGCGCGACCTGCAGACCTCGGCCGCGTTCGTGGTCGGCGGCGGACGCCGCCTGCTGGGCACGGTCCGCGACCGCGACGTGATCGAGCAGGTGCGCCGGAGCACCGGCGACCTCTCGGCGGTCCTCACCTCCGACGTCGTCACCGTCGGTCCGGACACCGCCCTCAGCGAGGTCATCGAGCCCGCCGTCGAGTCGGCGCTGCCGGTCGCCGTGGTCGACGCCGACGGGCGTCTGCTCGGAGCTATCCCGCGGGTGACCCTGCTCGCGGCGCTCGGCAACGTGCCCGCCCGCACCGGCGAGCACCCGGGGATCGAGCCGCCCGCCACCGTCTCGACCGAGGTCGTCACCGCGACCCTGCACGCGACCGGAGGCCCCGTCGACGACGCCGTCCTCGCGGCGGACGGAGGTGCACGATGACCGATCTCGGATTCCGCCTCCCGCTCGGCGCCCTCGCCGAGGGTGCCGTCGACGTCCTCACGCAGACCTTCCAGCCGGTCTTCGACCTGCTGCGCACCGTCTTCGGCGCCCTCTACTCCGGCGTCGACCTCGTCCTCGCGACACCGCCCTTCTGGGTGATCGTCGCCTTCCTCGCCGTACTGGCCTACGCCGTCCGCGGCTGGGTCTTCGCGGCCGGCACCGCCGTGGGGCTCCTGCTGATCGTGGGGGTCGACCAGTGGGAGAACGCGATGGACTCCCTCGCGCTGGTGCTCGTCGCCTCCGTGATCGCCATCGCGCTGAGCGTGCCGCTGGGCGTGCTCGCCGCGCGCAACCGCACGGCCTCCGCGGTCATCCGGCCCGTGCTCGACCTGATGCAGACGATGCCGGCCTTCGTCTACCTGATCCCCGCGCTGATCCTGTTCCGGGTCGGAGTGGTGCCCGGCATCGTCGCGACCATCGTGTTCGCGATGGCGCCGGGCGTCCGGCTCACCGAGCTGGGCATCCGCGGCGTCGACCCGGAGCTCGTCGAGGCGGGGGAGTCGTTCGGCTCCTCGAAGTGGCGGATCCTCCGCCAGATCCAGCTGCCGCTGGCGCTGCCCTCGATCCTGGCGGGCCTCAACCAGGTCATCATGCTCTCGCTCTCGATGGTCGTAATCGCGGGCATGGTCGGCGCCGGAGGGCTGGGCGGCGACGTCGTCGCGAGCCTCAACCGGATCGATGTCGCGCTCGGCTTCGAGGCGGGCATCTCCGTCGTGATCCTCGCGGTCGTCCTCGACCGGATGACCGGCGCGCTGGGCTCGCCCTCGCCGGCGAGAGTCGCCCGGGCGAAGAACCGCCGCGCCGTCGTGGCGACCCGCTCGGCCGTCGGCGTCGTCTCGATCGGCCTGGTCGCGTCCCTCGGGGCCGCGACCCTCGCCGCTCCCGCCACCGCCGCCTCCGTCGACAACGGCGACCGCACCGACGTGACCGTCGCCGTGTTCCAGGGCTGGGACGAGGGGATCGCCGTCTCCGCTCTGTGGGAGGCGGTGCTCGAGGAGCAGGGCTACGACGTGACCCTGCAGAACGCCGACGTCGCCCCCGGCTTCCAGGGCCTCTCGACCGGCGACTACGACCTCGCCCTCGACACCTGGCTGCCGCTCACCCACGCCCGGTACGTCGAGCAGTACGGCGACTCGATCGTCGACCTGGGCGCATGGAACGACGAGGCGAAGCTGACCATCGCGGTCAACGAGGACGCTCCGATCGACTCCCTCGAGGAGCTCGCCGCCGACCCGGGCGTCGTCGGGAACCGCCTGATCGGCATCGAGCCCGGCTCCGGTCTCAACAAGACGACGACCGAGGACGTCATCCCCGGCTACGGCCTGGAGGGGATGGACTACCTCACCTCGTCGACGCCGGCCATGCTCCAGGAGCTCTCGAGCGCGACCGCCGCGGGCGAGAACATCGCCGTCACGCTCTGGCGCCCGCACTGGGCCTACGACGCCTTCCCGGTCAAGGACCTCGAGGACCCGAAGGGCCTGCTCGGGCAGGCGGAGGGGATCCACTCCTTCGGCTCGGCCGCGTTCGACGCGGACTACCCGACGATGAGCCGCTGGATCCGCGACTTCCGGATGGACTCGAAGACGCTCTACTCGCTCGAGAACGCACTGTTCAACGACGGGGCCGACGACCGGTCCGCCGCCCTCGCCGCGTGGATGGACGAGAACCGGGAGTACGTCGACTCGCTGATCACCTGATCCGCCACCACGACGAAGGCCGAGAGGCCGGGCGGCCCCGGACCAGGGCTGTCCCGGCCTCTCGGCCTTCGTCGCGCAGGGGTCAGGCGGCGCTGACCCGGCGTCCCGCGGTGGCGCGGACGAGGAGGGTGACCACCAGCACCACGGCGGCGGCGACCAGCGCGGCGATCCCGGCGGGGACCGAGACGAGCTCGCCGGCGAAGCGGCCGACGGCGACCCAGGAGAGTCCCCAGACGAGCGAGAGCATCGGGGCGATGCGGCCGCGGCCGGTGACGGCGATCAGGAGTCCGACGAGCGCGGCGACGGCGAGGACGACGACCGCCCAGACCGCGGCGCCCGGACCGTCCGCGCTGCCGACTCCCGCGCCGACGAGCCCGGCGGTGACGTTCGCGGCCGTGGCCACGCACACCCAGCCGAGGTAGAGCCCGAAGGTGCCGTCCGTCACGATCGCGTCGACCACTCCGGCCGACCGGGTGGTCCGCAGGATCACGAAGATGCGCGCGAGCACGGCGAGCAGCAGGGCGATCACGACGACGCTGAGCGTCAGGAAGCCGGCCTGGACGACCAGGATCCACGCGGCGTTCAGGAGGAGGCTCGCGGCGGCCCAGTAGCCCAGCCGGCGGTGGCGGGTGCGGGCTGTCTGCGAGGGCAGGAACTGCCAGATCGCGTAGGCGATGAGGCCGGTGTAGATGACGCTCCAGATCGCGAAGGCGGGGCCGTCGGGAGCGATGGGGGTCGAGGACGCGGTCAGGGCGCCGCCGGCCGCGTTCTGGATCTGCGTGCCGCCCGCGGCGCCCGAGCCGATGAACGAGCCGATGAGGGCGAGCACCGCGCTCACGGCGACGACGACCTGGCGGATCCGGTCGGCGCGGTCGGGGGTTCGTGTGGCGGTCATGTCGCTCCTCCATTAGTCAGCTGGCTGAGTAATGAGAGTAGCGCGATTCCGCTCCCCGTCCACTGGGGCTTGCGGAGCGGCCCCGGCCCTGGATGAGGGCCGGGGCCGGATTCTCAGGCGCGGGCGGCCGCGTACTGCTCGCGGATGACGGGGCGGTGGTCCGGCGCGGGCTCGGCCACCGAGGTGACGGTCCACGTCGGACGCGATCCTGTCAGCGCCCAGGCGGCCTGCACGGCGGCACCGTCGGCCACGTACTCGCCGGGCGTCGGCACCTGCACGGGCACGTCGAACACCTGCGAGGCAGCGAGCTGCACGGCGCGGTTCTGCGCGGCTCCGCCGATGAGGAGGATGCGCCGCGCCTCCACTCCCTGCGCGCGAACGGCGTCGAGCCCGTCGGCCAGTCCGCAGAGCATGCCCTCGATCGCCGCGCGGGCGAGGTTCGGGCGCGTGGTCGAGGCGATGGTCATACCGTGCAGGCTCGCGGTCGCGTCCGGCAGGTTCGGCGTGCGCTCGCCCTCGAAGTAGGGGACCAGCACGAGGCCGTCGGCACCCGGCTCCGCCTCGAGCGCCAGTGCGGCGAACTCGTCGAAGTCGCTGCCGAGCAGGGTCGCGGTCGAGGCCAGCACGCGCGCGGCGTTGAGCGTCGCGACCAGCGGCAGGAAGCGCCCGCTCGCATCGGCGAAGCCGGCGACGGTCCCGGAGGCGTCGCGCACCGGGTCGTCCGTGACGGCGAAGACGGTGCCGCTCGTGCCGATGCTGACGACCACGTCGCCGGGGCCGGCACCGAGGCCGAGCGCGGCGCCCGCGTTGTCGCCCGCGCCGGGTCCGACGACGAGTCCGCTCTCGGTGCGGCCCGCCTCCTCCGAGGGGCCGAGCACGCGGGGGAGCAGCGGGCGGTGGCCGAGGGCGCGCTCGAGCAGGTCGAGGTCGTAGCCGTCCGCTCCCCAGTACGAGGTGCCGGACGCGTCGGACCGGTCGGTCGTGAGCGCGTCGAGCTGCGGACCACGGGCGGAGTCGGGGCCGTAGCCGAGCAGGCGCCAGGTCAGCCAGTCGTGGGGGAGCGCGACGGCGGCGACACGGGCGGCGTTCTCGGGCTCGGCGTCGCGCAGCCAGCGGAGCTTGGTGGCGGTGAAGGAGGCGACCGGCACCGATCCGGTCCGCTCCGCCCAGGCCCCGGCTCCGAGCTCCTCGATGAGCGCGGCGGCGGCGGGCGCGCTGCGGGTGTCGTTCCAGAGCAGAGCGGGGCGGATGACGGCGCCGCTCTCGTCGAGGACGACCATGCCGTGCTGCTGGCCGCCGACCGAGATCGCGGCGACGTCGTCGAGCCCGCCGGCGTCGGCGAGGGCGAGCTGCAGCGCCTCCCACCACGCGGCCGGATCGACCTCGGTGCCGTCCGGGTGGCTCGCTCGGCCGGTGCGCACCACGGCGCCGGTGTCGAGGTCGCGGACGACCACCTTGCAGCTCTGGGTCGACGAGTCGATCCCTGCGACGAGCGTCATCGCTGTCCTCTTTCGTTGGGGGGTTCGGGTTCGGGCGTCCGGTGCGGAACCGGGCCGGATGCAGGAGAACGGACGAGATCCCGTGCCGGTGCAGGGGATCTCGTCCGTCTCAGGTCGTCCCGCGGCGGACCGCGGGCTCAGGAGGTGCGGGTCAGCCGCGGGCGCCGAGCAGGTGCTCGGTGGCCAGCTGCTGCAGGCGCACGAAGCCGAAGCCCTTGCCGCCGAGGTAGGCGTCGGCGTCGAACGACTCGTACGAGGCGGTGTCCGCGAGCAGGTCGTCGTACGACTCGCCCTCGTTCAGCGTCGGGGTGGAGAGCTCGGCGACCTTCGCGGCTGCCAGCGCCTCCTGCACCTCGGGGTCGGCGCGGAAGGCCGCGGCGCGCTCCTTGAGCAGCAGGTAGGTGCGCATGTTCGCGGCGGCCGAGTCCCAGACTCCGGTCTCGTCCTCGGTGCGCGAGGGCTTGTAGTCGAAGTGGCGCGGGCCGTCGTAGGCCGGGACGCCGCCGGGGCCGCCGTTCTCGAGGAGGTCGACGAGCGAGAACGCGTTGTGCAGGTCGCCGTGGCCGAAGACCAGGTCCTGGTCGTACTTGATGCCGCGCTGGCCGTTGAGGTCGATGTGGAAGAGCTTGCCGTGGTACAGCGCCTGGGCGATGCCGGCGGTGAAGTTCAGGCCCGCCATCTGCTCGTGGCCGACCTCGGGGTTCACGCCGACGAGCTCGGGGCGCTCGAGGGAGTCGATGAACGCGATCGCGTGGCCGAGCGTGGGCAGCAGGATGTCGCCGCGGGGCTCGTTCGGCTTGGGCTCGATGGCGAAGCGGATGTCGTAGCCCTTGTCGGTGACGTAGTCGCCGAGCAGGTTGACGGCCTCGCGGTAGCGCTCGAGTGCGGCGCGGATGTCCTTGGCGGAGTCGTACTCGGCGCCCTCGCGGCCGCCCCACATGACGAAGGTCTTCGCGCCCAGCTCGGCGGCGAGGTCGATGTTGCGGAGGACCTTGCGCAGCGCGAAGCGGCGGACGTCGCGGTCGTTCGAGGTGAAGCCGCCGTCCTTGAAGACCGGGGCGCTGAAGAGGTTGGTGGTGACCATCGGCACGACGAGGCCGGTGGACTCCAGCGCGCCCTTGAGGCGGTCGATCTGGGTCTGGCGCTCGGCGTCGGTGGAGCCGAAGGCGAACAGGTCGTCGTCGTGGAAGGTGAGGCCGTACGCGCCGAGCTCGTCGAGCTTCTCGACCGCGTGGACGACGTCGAGCGGCTCGCGGGTCGGGCCGCCGAACGGGTCCGTCCCGTTGTAGCCGATGGTCCAGAGGCCGAACGAGAACTTGTCGGCGCGGGTGGGGGTCAGGGACATGGGATCCGAATCCTTTCCGGCGACGTCGCCGAATTGTTGTTGAGCCCAACATATCCCCTGAGGGTCGGGAGGCGCAACGAGCGGAAGGCCCGGCGCGTCGCCCTCCGGCCCCTCGCGGGTGCCGCCCGTTCGTGCCGCGGAACCGCTCGCGGAGCGGGCCGGCGCCCGGGGAGGTCGTCGCGAGGATCGCTTGCGCAAGCGCTTCGACTGTGCGTACAGTCGCTCCAGCACGACCGGTCGAAGCGCTTCGAAGCTCGACCGCGACCGACGACGACGTCCGGCAGGAGGAGCCATGGCGACCATCCACGACGTGGCCCGCGCTGCCGGAGTCTCGATCAGCACCGTCTCCTACGCCCTCTCCGGCAAGCGCTCGATCGCCGCCTCCACCCGGCAGCGCGTCGACGACGCGGTGCGCCAGCTCGGCTACCGGCCCCACGCGGGAGCCCGGATGCTCGCCGGGGCGCGGACCCACATCCTCGCCCTCTCCGCCCCGATGCGCGGCGAGCTGCATCTGCCGACCCACATGCGCTTCGTCACCGAGGTGCTCGAGCGCGCCCGGGAGTCGGACTACGACGTCCTGCTGCTCGTCACCGACGAGGCCTCGAGCGGCATCGGGCGCGTCTCCTCCTCCTCGCTCGTCGACGGCATCGTCCTGATGGGCGTCGACGACGACGACGACCGCGCCGAGCTGATCCGCGCGGCGGGGGTCCCCGCCACCTTCATCGGCGTGCCCGCCGACTCCCACGATCTCGCCTGCGTCGACCTCGACTTCGCCGAGGCCGCCCGCCAGAGCGTCCGCCGGCTCGCTGAGCTGGGCCACCGCTCGCTCGGCCTGCTCGAGCACCCGCAGTCCTACACCGACCGCAACGCCGGCTTCGTCCGCCGCTTCGACGAGGCGTTCCGCGCCGAGGCCGCAGCGCTCGGAGTCGAGATCGCGGTCGAGCGCCCGCACATCGGCCGCCCGAGCGCACAGGCCGCGATCGACGCGATCCTCGCCGCACCCGTCCCGCCCACCGCGCTCGTGCTGCACTGCAACGAGCCCGTGGCGGAGGCGGCGATCGAGCGCGTCCTCGAGCGCGGCCTCTCCGTCCCCGGTGACCTGTCGATCCTGGCGGCCTGCGCCAGCTACGACGGCGGCGCCCTCCCTGTCCCCACCAGCAGTCTTCCCCTCCCGTTCGACGCGATGTGCCGAGCGGCCGTCGCGCGGACCCTCCAGCAGATCGACTCCGGCCGCACCGTCGGCGTCGAGCTGCTCCCGCCCTCCTACGTCGACCGCGGATCCCTCGCGGTCGCTCCGACCGGCGCTCCGGTGCCGGCGGTCCCGTCCGGCACTCTCGCGCCGGCCTCCCTCTAGTCCTCCACCCTCTTCCCGCCCGCTCCGGCTCTGCGCACTGTCGAAACGCTTCGACACCGCGCCTCCGCGAGAGAGCGCTCCCTGCACCACCTCCGCAGCACCACCGCACCGTTCGAAGGAGAACCACCGCAATGTCGCTCCGATCCCGCTCCGCCTTCCACCGCCCGACCGCCGGTCTCAGCCGGCGCAACCTCCTCGCCGGCGGAGTCGGCCTCAGCGCGATGTTCGCGCTGGCCGCCTGCTCCGGTGGCGGCTCCGACGCCGGCTCCGATGCGCTCTCGACCACGGTCGACGGCGCCGGCCGCACCCTCACCCTCTGGGACTTCGAGACGCCCGACAGCGACCGCGGCATCGCGTGGCTCGCCGCCCGCGACATCTTCACCCAGGAGACGGGGGCCGAGATCGCGTACGAGTTCAAGGCCTTCGAGCAGCTGCGCACCGGCGCCAGCCAGATCTTCAACTCCAACTCGGCACCCGACGTCGTCGAGTACAACAAGGGCAACGCGACCAGCGGACTCCTCTCGAGCCAGGGCCTGCTCACCAACCTCGACGAGGCGGTCGCGTTCTACGGCTGGGACTCGCTGATCCCCGGCGCGCTGCAGACCACCGCGAAGTACGACGAGAACGGGATCATGGGCTCCGGCTCCTGGTACGGCATCCCCAACTACGGCGAGTTCACCTTCGTCTACTACAACAAGGACGCCTTCGCCGCGAACGGCCTCGAGGTCCCCACCACCTACGAGGAGTTCACGGCCGTCCTCGACGCCTTCGTGGCCAAGGGGATCACCCCGCTGGCCGAGGCCGGCGCCGAGTACCCGCTGCAGCAGCTCTTCTACCAGCTCGCGCTGCTGAAGGCCGACCGCTCCTGGATCACCGACTACCAGACCTACACGGGCGAGGTCGACTTCGAGGACGCGGCCTGGAGCTACGCGGCCGACCAGCTGAAGACCTACGTCGACAAGGGCTACTTCTCGGCCGACGCCTCCGGGCTGAAGGCGGAGGACGCGGGCACGGCCTTCATCTCGGGCGAGTACCCGATCTTCTTCTCGGGCTCCTGGTGGTTCGGCCGCTTCAAGACCGAGATCACCGGATTCGAGTGGGACACGTTCCTCTTCCCGGGCGCCGAGTTCACGATGGGCTCCGCCGGCAACCACTGGGTGATCCCGGAGACGGCGAAGAACAAGGACCTCGCCTACAAGTGGATCGACATCACGATGCGACCCGAGATCCAGAACCTCATCGGCAACAACGGAGGCATCCCGCTGGTCGTCGACGAGAGCGCCATCACCGACGAGAAGAGCAAGGCGCTGCTCTCGCAGTGGAAGACGGTCGTCGACGGCGACCAGCTCTCCTTCTACCCCGACTGGCCCACCGCGACCTTCTACGACGACCTGGTCGCCGCCACGCAGGAGCTCATCAACGGCTCCTCCGACGAGTCCGCCATGCTCTCCGACCTCCAGGCCAAGTACGACGACGGAGTCGCCGACATCACGTGACGCGGAAGCGTCACGTGATGTCGGCCACGGCGGCCGGCCCCGCGCCTGCAGGCGCGGAACGGCAGCGGAAGACCTGAGGACGTGACGGCGACCCCTCGAGGGGGTCGCACGAACACCGCCGAGCCTCCACCCCACCGCGGTATGCCGCTCCGGTACGCGACACGCCGTCGCCTCCGTACCGGAGCGGCATCCCGCGGCAGCACCCAACTACCCCGTCCGACCTAGGAGTACCCATGACGACGACAGCACCTCGTCGCGCGGAGAGCGCGCCGACTCCCACGACGCCGCCCCGCGAGAAGCGCTCCGGCGGCTACTGGCTCTACCTGATCCCCGGGTTCGTGCTCTTCACGTTCATCGTGCTGATCCCGCTGATCTGGAACGTCTACATCAGCTTCACGTCCTGGCGCGGCATCAAGCCGCCGATCTTCATCGGCCTCGACAACTGGATCGAGCTGATGGGCGACGACCAGTTCTGGACCTCGTTCCTCAACTCGGTCTACATGATCATCGCGATGGTGATCGTCCCCACGATCCTCGGGCTCCTGCTCGCGGCGATCCTCTTCGATCTCGTCGGCAAGAAGTTCGGCGGGCGCCTGGCGAGCTTCCTCCGCGCCACCTACTACCTCCCGCAGATCCTGCCGACCGTCATCGCCGCGATCGTCATCGGCTGGATCCTCCGGCCCGACAACGGCGCGCTGAACTCGATCCTCGAGGCCGTCGGGCTCGGCTCCCTCTCGCACGACTGGCTCGGCAAGCCGGACACCGCGATGCTCTCGATCATGGTCGTGATGATCTGGGTGCAGCTGGGCTACCCGGTCGTCATCTTCATGGCGGCGCTGCAGCGCGTGGACCCCGAGCTCTACGAGGCGGCGGAGCTCGACGGGGCGAACTGGTTCCAGCGCTTCCGCTGGATCACGGTCTCGATCATCCGGCCCGAGATCTTCGTGGTCACCCTCACCTGCACCATCGCCGCGCTGAAGGTCTTCGGCCCGATCTACGCCCTGACCCGCGGCGGCCCCGGCGACTCCACGATCGTCCCCTCCTACTACTCGTACACCGAGTTCTTCCAGAAGCAGCAGGTGGGCTACGGCGCCACCATCGCGACCGCGCTCACGATCGTCATCGTGATCCTCGCCGTGCTGTTCATCCGCGCCCAGGAGCGCGTCGAGCGCAGCGAAGGAGCCCGCTGATGTCGGCCATCGAGACCCTGCCCCTCACCCAGGCCGGCACGGAGGACGCGGACCTCTCGTCCTCCCGTCCCGCCAAGCCCGCGAAGGGCACGACGAAGCGCACCCTCGGCGACTGGGTGATCCTCGCCGTCGCCGTGGTGATCGGGCTCGTGATCATCAGCCCGGTGCTGCTGATCCTGCTCAACTCCTTCAAGACCCCCGCGGAGTACTCGGCGAACGGCCCGCTCGCCTTCCCGACCGGCCTCTCCTTCGACGGCCTCTCGACCTTCTGGAGCCGCGTCGACTTCCCCGAGAAGCTCGGCAACTCGATCCTCATCTCGGGGTCGGTCGCGATCCTCGCCGTCGCCCTCTCGGTGCTAAACGCCTACGCGATCGGCATCGGCCGGGTCCGCGGCCGGAGCTGGATCATCGTCCTGTTCCTGCTGGCGAACATGCTCCCGCAGGAGGCCCTGCTCTACCCGCTGTACTACATGTTCAAAGCGGTCGGGATCTACGACACCCAGCTGTCGGTCATCGTCATCTTCACCGTCATCCAGTCGGCGTTCGGCACCTATCTGCTCTCGAGCGTCTACGGCACCTTCCCGAAGGAAATCCTCGAGGCCGCGGCTCTCGACGGCGCCTCGAAGTGGCAGGTCCTCACCCGGGTGATCGTCCCGATCTCGCGGCCCACCCTCTCGGTGCTGATGATCTTCTTCTTCATCTGGACCTGGAACGAGTTCCTCATCCCGCTGGTCTTCCTGGTGAGCGACGCGACGCAGACCGTCCCGATCGCGATCTCGAGCCTCCAGGGCGACAAGATCATGGACGTCACCACGACCAGCGCGAGCGCCCTCCTGGGCCTTCTCCCGACGCTGATCTTCTTCCTGATCTTCCAGCGCACCCTCACCCGCGGCATCACCGCCGGCGCGGTCAAGTAGCCCTCTCTCCCTCCGTCGGCGCCTCCCTCACGGGATCCTCCGGCGCGCCATCGAAAGGCACCCCCATGAAGTTCACCGACGGGTTCTGGCAGACGCGGGCCGGATTCACGCCCCTGTTCGCGCAGGAGGCGTACGACATCCGCACCGACGGCACCTCACTCGAGGTGATCGCCCCGACCCGGGTCATCCAGGGCCGCGGCGACGTCCTCAACCGGCCGGCGCTCACGATCACGGTGTCCTCGCCGGCCGAGGGGGTCGCGCGGGTGCGGATCGAGCACTGGCGCGGCACGGCGGTGCGCCCGGGCTTCGAGCTGGCCGAGGGCGACGTCGGAGCGGCGGAGGTGACGGAGTCCGGCGGCGTGCTGCGCACCGGCGACCTCGAGGTCCGGATCAGGCAGGGCGCTCCCTGGTCGCTGGAGTTCTGGGACACCTCGACCGGCACGCGCCTCACCGGGTCCGGGCACAAGGCGCAGGGCTACCTGACCGGACCGGACGGAGCCGCCTACCTGCACGAGCAGCTCGACCTCGGCGTCGGCGAGCTGGTCTACGGGCTCGGCGAGCGCTTCGGCCCCTTCGTGAAGAACGGCCAGACCGTGGATGTGTGGAACGCCGACGGCGGCACCTCCTCGGAGCAGGCCTACAAGAACGTCCCGTTCTACCTCTCCAGCCGCGGCTACGGCGTGCTCGTGAACGATCCCGGCCTCGTGTCGTTCGAGATCGGCTCCGAGGCGGTCGAGCGCGTGCAGTTCTCGGTCGGCGGCGAGGCGCTGGAGTACCTGGTGATCCAGGGCCCGACGAAGAAGGACGTGCTGCGGCGCTACACCGGTCTCGCGGGCCGCCCCTCCGTCGTGCCCGCCTGGAGCTACGGGCTCTGGCTGACGACCAGCTTCACCACGAGCTACGACGAGGAGACGGTGAACTCCTTCATCGACGGCTTCGCGGAGCGGGAGCTGCCGCTGTCGGCGTTCCACTTCGACTGCTTCTGGATGCGCGAGTTCCAGTGGACCGACCTCGAGTGGGACCCGCGCACCTTCCCGGACCCGGAGGGGATCCTCGCCCGCCTGCACGAGCGCGGGCTGCACACCTGCGTCTGGATCAATCCGTACATCGCGCAGGCGTCGCCGCTGTTCGCCGAGGGGCGTGAGAAGGGCTACCTGCTCAGAACGGCCTCCGGCGACGTCTGGCAGTGGGACATGTGGGTCGCCGGCATGGCGCTGATCGACTTCACGAATCCGGAGGCGACCTCCTGGTTCCAGGAGAAGCTCCGCGTCCTCGTGCGCCAGGGCGTCGACTCCTTCAAGACCGATTTCGGCGAGCGGATCCCGTCGGAGGGCGTCGTCTGGGCCGACGGGACCGACCCCGAGGCCATGCACAACTGGTACACCCAGCTCTACAACCGCGCGGTGCACGAGGTGCTCGAGCAGGAGCTCGGCGAGGGCCGCGCGGTCCTCTTCGCCCGCAGCGCCACGGTCGGCGGGCAGTCGCTGCCGGTGCACTGGGGCGGGGACAACACCTCCTCCTACGTGTCGATGGCCGAGACCCTGCGCGGAGGCCTCTCGCTCGCGCTGGGCGGGTTCGGCTTCTGGGCGCACGACATCGGCGGCTTCGAGGGCACGCCCGATCCCGGAGTGTTCAAGCGCTGGCTCGCGTTCGGCCTGCTCTCCTCGCACTCGAGGCTGCACGGATCCTCCTCGGTGCGCGTGCCGTGGGCGTTCGACGAGGAGGCCGTGGAGGTCACCCGGCTCTTCACCCGGCTGAAGCTCTCGCTGATGCCCTACCTCTTCGCGGCGGGGGCGGAGGCGGCGAGCACCGGCGTCCCGATCATGCGCCCGATGGCGCTCGAGTTCGAGGACGACCGCAGCGCCGCCCACCTCGACACGCAGTACCTGCTCGGGCACGACCTGCTCGTCGCTCCGGTGTTCACCGAGGACGGCACGGTCGAGTTCTACCTCCCGCGCGGGACGTGGACGAGCTGGTGGACGGGCGAGCGGATCGTCTCGACGGGGGAGTGGCGACGTGAGGTCCACGGCTTCGACTCGCTGCCGCTGTACGTGCGCGAGGGCGCGGTGATCCCGGTGGGGGCCCGCCAGGACTCGGCCGAGTACGACTACCTCGACGGGCTCGAGCTGCGGGTCTTCCCGGGGCCGGACGGAGCGACGCCGGTCCGGGTCGTCGCTCACGACACGGGGGAGGAGACGGTCTTCACCGTGACGCGCTCCGGCGGCGACGTCTCGGTCGACGGCCCGGCCGGCACCTGGACCTGGGTCGAGGCCTGAGCGGCGCCCTCCTGCTGATCGAGCAGCGGGCGCAGCCCGCCCCTCGAGACCCCCCGCCC